>DCTJ01000094.1 GCA_002329545.1 Candidatus Omnitrophica bacterium UBA1443 | reverse complement strand
AGTCAGCAATTTATTTGACAGTGTCTCAATAAGTCAGAAAACGAGGCTTTGGGTTTCGACCGTTTGATATTGCGCACCAAGAATCCGCCGGTCTTTTTTGTCTTTCCCGAAAAAATACGTCAGGCTTGGGTTGGGTCAAGCGGGCAAACCGCGAAGAGCATAAATTCCGTGTGACCGATCATGCGTTGGACGGGACGGGTTTTGCCGCCCCTCGCGAGAATTTCCCTCTCGAGAAGCTCCCGGCTTTCCACAAGGATAAATCCGTTCGCTCTCAACTCCTCAGCCATTTTTTCGATCTGGTTAAAGGTCGGGTTCAAACTGACGACCCGGCCGCCGCCGCGCAATGCGCGCTTCACGGAAGCCACTTCTTCCCAGGGCTGGGGAATATCAAGAATAATGGCGTCCACTCCGGTCTCATCAAAAGGATCCGACACCTGCCGCTGTTTGAAAGTGACAAAATCATTGAGACCCGCGCGCGCCACGTTTTTATGCGCGTTCTTCGGAAGGTCCGTCCGGCGGTCGTAAGTGTAGACGTGTCCGTTCGGCGCCACCGTTTGGGCGAGTGCCATCGTCAGAGACCCCGAGCCCGTGCCCACCTCGATCACCCGCGAACCGTTCGTGATACCGGCTTTCATGATGAGGAACGCCGCGTCTTTCGGGTAGATAATCCCACTTTCGCGTGACGCCTTCATCATGAGGTCTTCCAGGGTGGGTTTCAGAAGATATCCGGAGCCGTGTTCACAAACAACTTTTTTACCGAAGGGCTGGCCAATCCAGTCATCAACCAGAATCGGACGACCGCAATGGATCGACGCGCGCTTGCCGCGTGTCACTTCAATCAGGTAGCTTTTTTCGTCCTCAAAGCAGAGGAGAACCGCGTCACCTTCCTTGATCGTCAGATTTTTTTTCGGGGTTGAGTTTTCCACGGGCTTAAACTATCAGATATTCTGAATTTCTCAATTTATAAAAAACTCTACCACTTTTTTTGCCGGGCAAGCTTCAGGATTTCGTCGTAATGGTGGACCAGGTGGTCGGGGTTCGCGCGCGCCAGAGTTTTTTCCGGCGTAAAACCGTGGCTGAGACAAACAATTTCAACTCCGGCATTTCGAGCGGTCTGGATGTCAACCGGACTGTCCCCGATAAAAAGGGTTTCTTCCGGTTTCGCTTTGGTTTCGCCCATCAGGTAAAAAAGAGACGCAGGATCCGGTTTGAACGGAAGCCCGTTATCCCCCGCCAAAACGCCGATGAAATAACCGCCCACGCCCAAGGCCTCAAGGATTTGTTTTGAAAAAGGATTGGGCTTGTTTGTAATCACCGCCTGGGTTCGCGGCTTGAAAAATTCGAGCAGTTCCCTGGCTCCCGGATAAAGACGCGAATGGTCCAGCATGTGGCTCGTGTAATGCTTCCGGTAGAGTTGGGCCCCGCGATCGGCCAGTTTCTCGTCGTCCGTCCGGAAAACCTGGCGAATCAGCGAATGCAATCCCGTTCCGACGGCATCCTTGATTTCGTCATCAGTCACCGGGGGACCGTTTAACTCTTTAAGCGCGTAGCGGACGCTATTGATGATGTCCTGCCTTGTATCCACCAGCGTCCCGTCGAGATCGTAAATAATGAGTTTTTTCATGAGGCGGGTTTTTCTCCCTGCGTCAAACAACGGATCAGGAGATCGATTATCTTCGGGTCAAACTGGGATCCACTGTGTTTTTTTAGTTCGGCAATCGCTTCGTCGTGTTTCATGGCCTGACGGTAAGACCTTGTGGTCGTCATCGCGTCGTAGGCATCCGCAACTGAAAGAATTCTGGAGAAAACATGAATGTCTTCTCCCGCGATCCGGTCAGGATACCCCGTCCCGTCATGCCGCTCATGATGTCCCCGAACCGCCGCCAATATCTCCGGATCCAGCGACACAGGTTTCAAAATATCTTCGCCAAGAGCGGGGTGTGTTCGAAGCTGTTCCCAATCCCTCTCGGTCAGTTTTTCCTTTTTACAAAGGATGGCTTCATGAATCCCGAGTTTGCCGATGTCGTGGAGAATGGCCGTCTGCTTCAGCATTTCGATCCGGTCGGGAGCAAGTCCCATTTGTGTGGCCATGTTAGCCGAAAGCTCGGCGACCCGCTCCGAGTGCCCACGGGTGTAAGGGTCTCTCGCTTCAAGGATTGTGACCAGCGACCGGATGACCCCGTAAAAATAAGCCTGGTTTTTCTGGTGGGTACGATTCAGATCCTCGGCCATCCGGTTAAAATCCCGGGACAATTCGGCGATCTCGTCGTTTCCCCTGACGTCGATTTTATATTTCAGATCGCCGCGGCTCACGCTCCGGATTCCCCTTGAAAGTCCCCGCAAGGACCCGGTCAGTTTTTTTGAAAGCCAGAACCCGAGAATCAGGGCCCAGAGCGTGCCCAGCAAAATCGCCCACAAAACTTTTTCCTGAATTTTTTTCCGCATCCGGTAAATGTCCGAGACAAGCGTATCCACTCCCACGATCGCGACCGGATTCCCGTCCCCGTCAACAATGGGCGCGTAACCCGAGAGCATAGTTCCCCAGTCGTCACTTTTGATAATTCGTTCCGCTACCGGACCTTTAAGCGCCTCACGGATCTCCGGAAAATTCGTGACGTCATATTCATCGCCCGGATAAGCGGTCACGTTTTTTCTATGTAAGAGATAAGGATCGGCATCCACCACAAACTGCCAGCGGGCACCCCCTTCTTTCGGCGCCAGAATGTAAATGAAACCCACCCAGGGATTTTCCTGTTTGATTTTTTCAAATCGTTCAAAAAGCGCGCGAAACATCGGGGATTGAACTCCGCTCCGGTTTAACGGAATCTGCCGGATCATCTCGGCATCGATCGCGGACGCCACGATACTGGCCGCCGCCTTAAGACGATCCCGAAGATTTTCAAACTGGACTTGAAGAGCCGCGTGCTGAAGCATTGTATCGCTTACTACTCCCATAAAAAGCATCGAAAAAACCAGGGTCAGTGTCACGCGAACCCGAAAACTTTCCAGCCATCGTTTCAATCGATTCATACCTTTCCGGCTCCCATCTTTTGATTGCAAAAGTCCAAAATCGTTTCCTGTAATCCAGTTATTTTCTCCCTGGTCTTTTCCAGACCGCCACCCTGGCCTGAAAAATCCAGCGTCACCGCGGATGAATTTTCGAGATAATAAATGATTCCGGAACGAACGGTAAAGCCAAGAATGCGGTGAACCGCCAGGGCATATAGTTCAATCTGAAGATCATACCCGCTTGTCCGGGCCGCGACCGCGTCCCCTTCCGCCGTCTTGAAATCCAGGACATGCCACGCCCCTTCGGCATCCTGAAAAAGTATGTCCAGTTTACCATGAATAAGTCCCCGGCGTTCATTCAGCACAAAATCTATTTCCCGCTCCACTTTCCTGGCGGCCTGGAGTTTCCGGAAAAGAGGCGCACTGAAAAATTTTTTCAAAATGTTCCTGGCCTTGGGGACAGCCTCCCCTCCCAATCCTTTAAAAAAACGGTCCAGCGCTTCCTCCTCCAGATATTTCTCGGGATGACGGATATCAAAACATTCCAGAAACGCATGCATCGCCGTTCCAAAATCCCGGGAATCCGGTGACAGGGGAAAATCCAAAGCTACGGATTCTTCATCGTCCGTGCCACTGGGAACCCGTCCTTCAACGTCTCCCCCGGTTGTTTTCCAGCCTATCTGGTAAGCTCTCCAGAACGCCAGCGGATCTTTCACAAACAGGACGTAAGCGGAAACGGGAAGATCAACGCTTTTAAGGATCGTCGTGACCAGCCCGGTTTTTTCCGGCAAAGGTTCCCCCTCCGCCGGCACCAGTTCCTTCAGAGTTCGTTCCATTTGTTCCCGAAAGTTGTCCGCATTTTTTTTCACAAAACCTGGCGTACGATCATGATCGCTTGCCTTCGGAATCCCGAGCTTCTCACCAATCGTCATGACCCAGTCCATCCAGGTCAACATGTCCCCGTAGCGGTTTTTGGGGTTTTTCCTGACCTCGTGAACCCCGCTCAAAAAAAGCCGGGATTTAGCGCGCGTGCAGGCGACATAAAACAACCGTTTGCGTTCTTCCCGTTCACGGGCCGTGATTTTTTCATCCAGTTTCCGATAAAAGAAAGGTTCTTCCGCCGCGCGCGTCACCCCGTTCATCAGCCGAAGAGCGTAACCCTCGTTGGCGTGCGCCACGACCGCCTTGGACTCTTGCCCTCCTCCCCGCGCTCCCAGATCCGCCACCACCACGACGGGAAATTCAAGCCCCTTCGCGCCGTGAATCGTCATCATTCGAACAGACTCTTCGCCTTCAGCGGAAATCTGCGCTTCGGATTCACGGACTTCCTGAACTTCAAGTCGTTCCATCATGACCAGAAACCTGGCCAGCGGCATCCGGTCGAACGATTCATGCTCCCGGACCATCGCCATGAGTTTTTTGACATTGGCGTAGCGGCGCGCGCCCCCGGGAGTCGCGAGAATGGAAAGCTCATACCCCGTCCGTTCCAAAGTCTTGTCGATGAGTTCCGCGAGAGAGATTCGGTCCTTCAGGCCCCGCAGTTCATCGGCAAGGGCTGAAAATTCGGCCAGGGACTTTTTTTGCTCCTGTGAAATTTCCGGAATCTTTTCATATCTTTTTTCTTTCAACGCTTCGGCCAGCGGATTTCGTTCATCCCCTGTCTTGGCCCATCTTGAAAGCCAGAACAGCGTGCTGTCCGTAACGTGAAAAAGCGGAGAGCGCAGAGACGCCGCGAGAGGGATATCCAGAAGCGGTTTTTCAAGATGCGTCAGAAAATTCGCCAGATCTCGAATCTCGGGCTGGGCGTAGAAACCGCGACCTGCCACAATAAAATATGGAATGTCGAAAACCTTCATCGCGTACTCGTAAATCCCGCTCATCGTCATACCGCGAAAAAGAAGGGCCATGTCTCCGTAAGGGACGCCTTCCTTTTCATGCAGATCCTTCAGCCGGCCGGCGATCGCCAGAGCCTCACGGATCCTCGCGTGCGCTTTTTCCTCACCCGGATCAAGGTGGGTCACAAGGATTTCAACGGGGACTTGCCCTTCGTGCCTGGGATCCGGTTCGGCCCGAGCGGAAAGCGCCTCAAAGGGAAACTGGTCTTCGTCCCAAAGTTCTCTAAAAATCTCGTTCAGGGTCTTGAGGAGAGCGGCGCGGCTTCTGAAGTTTTCCGTGAGGGGAACCCGGATCCATCCGGGATCTTCGCGGGATTGCGTTTCTCTCGCGAGAAAGATGCCGGGTTCGGCGCCGCGAAAACCGTAAATCGACTGCTTGAAATCCCCGACCACGAACACATTCGACCCGGACGAAAGCAGATCGACAAATCGCGTCTGGAGATAATTGGTATCCTGAAATTCGTCGACCAGGATAAACTTGAACCTTTGCTGGTAACGGTCTCTGATTTTCCGCATGGCCGGGCGCGGATCCAGGAAAAGGTTCACGGCCCGAATTTGCAGATCGTCAAAATCCAGCCCGTTCTCTTCCTGTTTTTGGGACTCGTAGGCCGTTTCAAAACGGAGCGCAAGATTTTCCAGATGGGCGCGCCAAGGAACCGCCAGAGGTTCCATTCTGAGGGCCGCCAGTTCGTCGGCGAGGACACGCCACTCCTTCCACCCCTCCTTGCGCTTCAATGAATACGATCCCTTCCATTCCCTGAAGTCCGAGAGTGTGTTCCAATCCCACCGTTGATTTTTCACAAAGCGGCTCCACGCAGTTTCGTCCAACTCTCCGGAAAGTTTCGGGATCAATCGTTCGCATTCACGAAGGATTTCTTTCTCCGCCCTCTCCAAAAGGGCGTTTCGTTTCAAATCATTTTCTTCAAAAAACACCGAAAACATTTTTCCTTCGTGCCGTGCCGTAGCGAACAATTTCAGGATGGCGGACCGGACAGCGGTCTCTCCCAGGTAACGCACGAGTTGAAACGCTTCATCCGACTCCTGAAAACTGGTTTCCAGTACCGTCGTCACAATTTCATCCTTAAGGAGATCGGCACGTTCGTTTTCGATCACTCGAAAGTCCGGGTCAACGCCTGATTCGACCGGATGCTCTTTCAGGAGCCGGGTCGCAAATCCGTGAAATGTTCCGATAGCGGCCTGCTCCAGTTCCCGGCGAGCTCGCTCAAGCCCCATGTCCCGAAGTCTCTCAGAAAGTCTTACTTTAATCTCATTGGCCGCCTTGTCGGTGAAAGTTAAAACGAGAAGTTCGGAAATTCCCGCCTTGTTATTTTTCAAGATATGGAGGATTCGTTCGACTAGAACACGGGTTTTCCCTGTCCCGGCTCCCGCGGACACGAGAATATTGGTGTCAAGCTCGCGGATAGCCTGCTTCTGATTTTGGGTAAGAGATAAACTTGCTGGTTTTTGACGATTCATGAGCGTGAAGTTTTGATTTTGAAGCCGTTCAGAGAAGCGGCATTATACAAAATCTTTTCCGGCTATGGAAAAAAACCAAACATCAGCTATACTTTGATCCATGACGACCGATCAGAGAAAATTTTACAGACACCCGATTAAGGCACCCATCCGGCTGAGGGAAGTCACGGGGAACGATGCGCGCGATTCTAAAAGCGAGGATATTTCGAGCGGGGGCCTTTCCTTCTTTTGGCCTTCTTTCCTGGCGAAAGGAACGCGCCTTGAACTCTCGATCCCGATTGAACAACAGCTTTTCAAAATGAAAGCGCGCGTTGCCTACTGCCGAAAGGATGGTGGCATGGACCTCTTCAGAACCGGAGTCTGTTTTGAGGATTCCACGAGCGCGTTTCGCGCGAAACTCGCCGAGGAAATCATTCAAATTCGTAACTACCGTGAGCAAATGCGATCGCTCCGCGGGAAAGAGATCAGTGAAGAAGAAGCCGCGGACCAGTGGATCCGCCGGAACGCCGAAAACTTCGCGAAACTTCTGGGTTAATCCGCGCTTCCGCTCGCAATACCGCACACAAGCTTCCTCCTCGCGCGCCTCGACCTTTTCCGTATCCGGAAGATAACCGGCTTTCAAAAGAGCGATGCTTCAAAACATTTATTGCAGATCTTCCTCTGCCTAATAAGCCGGGGACTTCGAATCTGCGCGATATTTTCCCCGTTCCAGATCTCCGCGAAACTCTCTTTTTCTAGATCGCCGATCTTCATGTGCTCGTTGTAGTACTTATAGCAGGGATTAACCTCGTTAAAGACATTAACGATAAAAATGATGTAGGGCAAAAGACAGTTTCTTTTTCTCAAAAATTCCCGATCCTTCTGGGCCTCGAAACGGGGAGGGATCGCGTTTTGAATGAGCCTGAAAATATCAATCCCCATTTTCCGTGACATTCGGCAAGCGGCATCTTGCTCATGCCGGTTCCATTCAAAATCAATCATCTGCCATTCAATAACGAGCTTGGCGCGGTACTTTTTCCGAGCCGCCAGAATTTTCTCCAAATTAGCCATCACCAAATTCAGATCGCCGTTTCTCCGGTATTTTTTGTACACATCTTTGCTGATCCCATCAATCGCTACGATCAAACAATCCAGACCCGACCGCACAAGATCTTCCCAGTAAGAGTCCTCCTTAACCAGAGACAGGCTCGTAGAAATCGATGTCCCGACACGTTTTTGGTGAGCATACCGGATATAGTCGTTAAGGTTTTCACACCACAAGGGCTCACCAATATCGTAAAGTGAAACTTCAAAAATCCATGGGGAAAACAAATCAATAAGCCGTTTGAATTTGTCCAGCGGGTAAAAACGCTCCTCTTTCTTCGCGTAAGCCCAGCACAAGGGGCATCCCATCTCGCACTTGCGGCTGACTTCTACTTTTAAGAATGCGGGCATCGTCGGAATTTTTTCCCGACCCACAAGAAAACAAAAAAAGGCGCGACATAAATTGAAAAACTTCTTAAATGAAAAGTAGCGTCGAAGCATTTCAAGATGCCTGCCCACTTGCGCTACCCTGGAACCTCGCCCCATCATGCTCATTGTCTCTCTCCCGCTAAAAAGCTTTCGTGAAAAATAAGCGTTAGCACGCTCACCGACGATATATTTTCTTCAAAACAACCGACCGATTCCGGCAATCTCCTGTTGGTATTATTTCAGGTTCGCGCCTCTTCAGGAGGCTCAAGATAGGTCAAAAGTTCTTTTTCCGGCCTCGCAAAATAAAAACCCTGCCCGTAACGAATGCCCATATTGCGAATATATTTGTAATCCTCTTTGTTCTCAACGCCCTCTGCCACCATCTCAGAACCGTTCATGCGGCCAAGGTGCACCATTTCCTTCACAATCTGCTGATTAACGTGATTGTCCGCAATACCCCGGACAAGCCGGAGATCAATCTTGAAAAAATCCGGTCTGAGCGATGCCATTTGAAATGTTTTCGCTCCGATCTCGGTCAAATCATCCAGCGCGAACCGGTATCCAAGCGACCGGATAAAAGTCACACCCCTTCTAATAAATTCAAAATCGGATCGTTTAACGCCTTCCGCGAGCTCAAAAACAATTTTTTCCGAGTACTCTTTGACACCGTCAAGAAAAACTTCCCCTTTTTTCCCTTTGTCGAAAGCTTGTTCAAGCGTGGGAGACTCAATGTTAAGGAAAAGATATTGCCCCTCCGCCAAATTCGGAAGCGCGCCAATCGCGACCTCCAGGCAATGAAAATCAAAAGGGACCACCGTCCCATCCTCATAAGATTTTTGAAACATCTCGAGGGGAGTCTCCTTTTCGCTCCGGACGAGGGCCTCGTACCCTTTAATATCCCAGGTCGCGATATCAACAATAGGTTGGTAAACGGAATAAATACCACTACTGATTTTTTTCTTTTTCCCAAACAGATTAAATTTGAATTTCATAAATTTCAACTTACTTCCCGTTCTTGACTTCAGCAGGAGCCGAGGCCCGCGACATGATTTCCGTCACAACCTTGCCCACGCGACGGAGATGCCTGTCAGATAATGTCGGATGAATGAGGAACATGAGACTTGTCTCGGCAAGTTTTCTCGCGACCGGGAAGCGTCTCACCGGACCGAGATTTTTTTTTCGGAATGCTTTTTCAAGGTAGATCTCTCCGCAACTCCCGACCGAACAAAAGATGCCTTTTCGATTCATGTCCCTGAGAATTCGCGCTCTTGACCATCCCTTTTTCAGTTTTTCAGGACGCAAAAACACATAATATTTGTAGAAACTGTGCCCTGTTTCAATCGTCGGCATCGTGATACGGAAAGCGGGAATTTTTTTAAAATAGCTTGTCAGAATCTCCGCATGGGTCCTCCGTTTCCTAACCCACCTGCGCACTTTACGGAGCTGAACTCGGCCGATGGCCGCCTGCATTTCGGTCATTCGACCATTCGTCCCAAATGAATCGTGAACCCACTGAAACCGGGGAAGAAATTTAAGGCCAGAGGAAGTCCCGTGCCGCTTGCCGTGATCCTTGTAGGTCCACGCCTTTTTCCAGATGGCTTGATCGTTGGTGGTCAGCATCCCACCCTCCCCTCCCGTCGTCAGAATTTTGTCCTGACAAAAAGAGAAGGCCGCAACGTGTCCCAGGGAACCAACGGGACGCCCCTGATAAGAAGCTCCCAGCGCCTGCGCACAATCTTCAATGACTTTCAAACCCCGTTGCCGGGCAAAGGCCATGATCGGCTTCATGTCGCAGGGCCACCCCGCCAGATGAACCGCGATAATCGCCCGCGTGCGGGAAGTTAAAACCGCCTTAAGGGTGTCTACGGTTATATTCTGACTGACAGAATCAACGTCAGCCACGATGGGCCGCGCGCCACACATCACGGCACAACTGGCGGAAGCAATAAAGGTCCTGCTTGGGACAATCACATCATCGCCAGGCCCAATCCCCAGCGCCCGTAAAGCCNNCACGGTCCCATTGGCCAAGGCCACGGCATAACGACACCCCACAAACAAAGCAAACTCTTTCTCAAAAAGGCGTCCCTCCGAACCCGTCCAGTAATTAACCTTGCCGGATTTCAATACGCGCGATACCGCCGCTATTTCGTCTTTCTCAAAATGCGGCCATGAAATCTTTTGAGACTGCTCGCGTTCTTTCATCTTTGGCCTTTAAACCTTTCTCATCACCCTGGCAGGCACGCCCCAAGCGACCACGTTGTCCGGAATACTTTTATTCACAAAACTGAAGGCCCCGACAATCGAATTTTTCCCTACCCTAACTCCTGGCATCATCACACTATGACTTCCGATTTTACAATTTCGTCCCAGCGTGACAGAACCTTTCTTACCATCGATAGTTGAATGCGAATAAATCGAACAATGAGAACCCACCTGAACTTCATCTTCTATGAAGACCCCATGTTTCGCATGAATGTAGGTAAAGGCGCCTATATCAGTATTCTTTCCCAATTTAAAATTTTTTTTCCCTTGGACGATCCAGCCATATCGGGTGGGTCTTCCATCCACTATTCTGGGGCGTTTCCATTTCGCAAAGCGTTTTTCATTATTTTGTTTCATGAATTCAAATCCTTCCCCGTGACAGCCTTATCTGACGAACCTTTAAACTCCTGGGCTGTCGCCTGTCCCGCCTGGCTGATTCCTTCCCGTTTAAGAACTTTCCAGATTGTAAGAAAAAAAATCTTTAAATCCAACCAGAAACTCCAGTGATCGACATACCAGACGTCATATTTAAATTTTTCTTCCCAGGAAATCGCGTTTCGTCCGTGGACCTGGGCCCAGCCCGTGATCCCGGGCATCATGTCATGCCGCCGCATTTGCTCCGACGTGTACCGGCTCAGATACTGCATCAGTAAGGGACGCGGACCGATGAAACTCATATCTCCCTTCAACACATTCCAAATTTCGGGGAGTTCGTCCAGGCTCATCGAACGAAAAAATCGGCCCACGGAACTAAGACGCTGTCCATCCGGCAGGAGATCGCCATGATTATTTTTCGTCTCGTGCATCGTACGAAACTTATAGAGAACAAACGGCCGGCCCCGGTATCCCGGCCGAACCTGCTTAAAAAAAATCGGCCGGCCTTGGGCGATCCAGAGGCATGCGACACAAGGTACCAGAACTGGAGCGCCCGCGACAAGGCAAAAAAAGGCCAGACAAAAATCAATGGCCCGTTTTATTTTTAACAAAGGACGATTCCGCATAGAATTCGCCTCATGGGAAAAGTTAAAACACACTGATCTGCGGGAAAAATTCCTTTAGCCAGCGATAAACCGATTCATCATCCCCCGCGAGGGCGAAGGAGTTGACTTTCTCAAACTGCTTATCACTGATCTCAGGAACCACCCGGATGGCGGTCAGCGCCGCAATCTTCTCGAAATCTGTTTTATCCCATCGCTCATACCGCGGGTCGTACAATTCTTCCGTAATTTTCTCACCGGGACGTAACCCTGTGTACTCAATCCGGATTCCTTCTTTTTCCAGTCCTGATAACCGGATCGCAAGACGGGCAAGGTCCTGGATCTTGACGGGAGTTCCCATGTCCAGAATAAAAGCGGCTCCATTCCCCGTAAAAAAAGGCGCCTGGAGGACCAGGTGAACCGCTTCCTGAAGATCCATAAAATAGCGTTCCACGTCCGGATGAGTTACTTTCACCGGACCGCCTTTTTCTATCATGTCTTTAAACAAAGNNGCTTCCCAGAACATTCCCGAACCGGACAAATGTAATTTTTTTATCCTCCCGATTCGGTGTTTCACGCAAAACCAGCAGTTCGGCCATCCGCTTGGTCACTCCCATAACATTGACCGGGTTCACAGCTTTATCGGTCGACACCAGACAAAACTTCTTGATGAAATCCTTGCGTTGGGCGAGATCAATAACATTTTTTGTTCCCAGAACGTTCGTCGAAACATACTCCGAAGGGTTTTGGGCAGAAATGGGGACATGCTTGTAAGCGGCCGCGTGATAAATCACTTCCGGCCTTTCCCTATCAACGATTTTTTCCAGCTTACCGATATTNNTTGGTCGCGGGAAAGAATCCGTGATAATTCATAATCTAACCAGAAAATTCCGGTTTCATTGACATCCACCACAATGATCTTCCCCGGGCCATATCGCGCAATTTGTTTGACCAGTTCTTTTCCGATTGAGCCACACCCCCCGGTGACAAGAAACCGTTTTCCGTTCAGATTTTTTTCCAAAAAAGCGACATTGGGAACCACG
This sequence comes from Candidatus Omnitrophica bacterium UBA1443, assembly GCA_002329545.1. Taxonomy (GTDB): domain Bacteria; phylum Omnitrophota; class Omnitrophia; order Omnitrophales; family Aquincolibacteriaceae; genus UBA1443. The sequence continues at coordinate 11,837 of DCTJ01000094.1, read as the reverse complement.
GGGTTGCGCCCCAACAAATCCTGAACATCAATCTCCCGCGCCACCGACGACTCGGTTCCCCCCTGAAACATCCCGTAAAAAGACGGGGCGATTTTAATGCTAATTTGTTCGTTTTTTGCTATTTGGGAGACCTGCTCAATTCTCGTCGCGGGCATCGTGGGGGAGGTAATAAGAATTTCTTCCACGTGAAATCTTCCGATCATCTCTTTTGTTTTTTCAACGCCTCCCAACACCTCTACCCCGTGCAAAACAGCCCCCATCTTCTCAGGATCATCGTCGATGAAACCTACCGGCATCATTTTGATCGAGGGTTCGCTCTGAATTCTCCTGAGAATCAATTCCCCCCCCGATCCCGCGCCGTAGAGCAGAACCTTTTTCTTTGCGACCGGCACCCTTCGACTTTCAATTTTTTTCATCATCTGGTAACGACGCAAAAGTCTCACCCCCGAAAAAAATCCGAGGCACAAAACCCAGTCCAGCGCGAACATCACGGGAGAAAAAATCCTCCCTTTGACGGAAAAGAAAAAGGCCATCAGGGCAAGGTCGGAAAGTGAAACGGCCTTGAAGATGTTGACCGCGTCCCGGATCCCGATGTACCGCCAGAGCTGACGGTAAATCCTGAACGCAGCATTGATGACTAATTTAATGCCCAGAAAAAAAGGAGCCGCAAAAAGGATCCGCCGGACATGAATTTGAGTAAAACACCCGTCCTTTTCCGTCAGGGCGTAAGCCGTTACCAACGAAAAAAGAATCAACCCCGCGTCAATTAAAACCTGATAAAACCTTCCCCTGTTAATCCGGAACAGTTTCAGCACGCTCAAATCTCCCTGGGCAATACTTTTAACGTGTTAGAGTGAACCGAAAGTCTAATCATTCACAATCGCATCCACTTTTTCTTCGATGAACCTTGCAACTTTCTCTTGAAATGATAGATTAGCCCATTATGGACTCAAAGATTTTTATCCGAAATCTGGAAGTGCGTTGCCGGATCGGGACCCTCCCCCGCGAACGAACCCGGAAACAAAAGGTCGTGATCGACCTCGAATTTCCCGCTCCCGTGCGCCGCGCAGCCAAAACAGATGACCTCCGGAAAGCTCTAAACTACCAGGCCATCGCGGATTGCGTCACGGAATTTGTTTCAGCAAGCCGCTTTTTCCTCATTGAAACCCTGGCGGATCGGCTCGCCTCATTGCTCCTGAAAAAATTTTCCCTTCGAGAACTTTCTCTGACGGTCTCCAAACCTGGAGCTCTCAAAAACGCCAGAACCGTAGGCGTTACCCTCCGGAGAAACCATCCCTAGAGTGCGAGCGCGGCATACTTGGCATAGGGAGCACCGCCCCGCGCGACGTCCACCACCCCGCCGACAATGCTCCCGATCATCCGCACCGTCCCCCGCAGCGCTCCTGTCACAATTCCAAACGGAAACATGATGCACCGGGAATCTTGGACCATCGCCGTCGGAATGGCCAGGGTACTCCCGAGAATCCTGCCGACCCCGCGCTGGATATAAGCTATATTCTGCGAGTCGGGCGCCCCCACGGCGGGAACAACGGTAAATAAAAAAACAATAACCGCAAAAAAAATAGAGAAAACCGTTTTATTCATACCCTGAGTATCGGCATTTAAAGATTGAACTTTTGAAAAATTTCGATAGCATGTCCGGCATGACAAAACACATTCTAGTGACAGGCGGTTCCGGTTTTATCGGTTCCAATCTTGTCATGGAGCTCCAAAACAGCTTCCCCGAAGATTTTATCACCGTCCTGGACGACTTCCGGAGCTCATCCTTCAAAAATCTTCTCGGATTCAGGGGCGACATCCTCACCTATAACTGCGCGGACAAGACATGGATGGGCTGGGCCAAGGGGCGAAAAATAAGAATCATCTATCACGTGGCTTCGATCACGGATACGACGGTCCATGATCAGCAAAAAATGATGTTCGACAATGTGGAGGGATTTCGGAATGTTCTCGATCTCGCGACCGAGAAAAAGGTTCCGGTAGTTTACGCTTCCTCAGCCGCAACCTACGGAACGATCGACCGCCCGATCAAGGAATCTGACGCGGGACAGGCCAATAACATTTACGGCTATTCCAAGTGGATCATGGATCAAACCGCGCGCGCGTATTATTCCAAGATTAAAGTCGTGGGGCTTCGTTTCTTTAACGTTTTCGGCCCCGGTGAAAGCTACAAGGGCCACACGTCAAGCATGATTTACCAGCTCTGTCTTCAGATGATGGAGGGAAAACGGCCGCGTATTTTTAAATGGGGTGAGCAAAAACGCGATCACATTTATGTCAAAGACGTCGTGTCTGCGGTGCTGATGGCCCATCAGTCGAAAGCATCCACCGTCATGAACCTTGGAACGGGAAGAGCGACTTCATTCAATGAGATTGTGGATGCCCTCAACGAGGCGCTTGGGACCAGCCTGAAACCGGATTATTTTGATAATCCGTACACGGCTTTTTATCAAAATTACACGCAGGCCGACATGAGCCATCACGAATCAATGACCGGATTTCGCTGTCAATACACGACCCGTGAAGGCATCATTGACTACGTCCGGAATTACCTTTCTAAAAAATAACTCGGAGCCGGAGAGTTTAACGATGATCACTGTCATAAATGGTTTATCCCGACGTGGCCAGCGCATCGCCGGCGGGACTCACTGACCTCATGAAGCGAGAACATTTCATTTCTTCGTTCTTTTTTATCGCGCTCATTTTTATTGTTTATCTTGTCATTCGGATCTTTTCACCTTTTGCCTCCGCCATGTTCTGGTCTGCGATTTTGACATTCGCCCTCTATCCCGCCTACCGCCCCATTCGCGAACGTTTTCCGGAACATACCACGCTTACGGCCGCCATCATGACGTTTCTCGTCTTCATCCTAATCATCCTGCCCCTGGTGGTGATCCTGATTAACGTCACTACCCAGGCCATCGAAACTTCTCAATGGGTCTATGATTACGTCCGGCAGGGGAAACTGGAGCAGATGATCGAGAGCATCCGGGCGACAAGCTGGATCCAGAAGATTGAAACAAAGATCGTCCAGTGGGATATCCTGAAGCAAAACCTGACGTCATGGCTCCTGGCCGTCACTAAAAATGCGGGGAACTACACGGCCTCACAGGTCGGGGTTCTCANNAAAACATCTTTTTCTTTCTCCTGAATTTCTTTTTTATGTTTTTTCTCACGTTCGCTTTCTTCAAACATGGTACGGCTATTTATGAATTCATTTATCAAATCGCTCCGTTTGAGAAAGAAACCAAAGACGCCGTGTTTCAGCAGATCAATGATACGTTCACGGCGGTCATACGCGGACAAATTCTCACCAGCTTTGCCCAGTCCTTGCTGGCAGGAATTATTTTTTGGGTTCTGGGAATTCCGGTTCCTGTCCTCTTTGCTTTTTTCCTTTTCCTGACCTCGCTTGTCCCGATCCTCGGTGCGACGGCAATCTGGGCGCCACTCACCCTTTATCTCCTCCTCTCCCAGCTCTACCTGAAAGCCCTCATCCTGGCCGTGGTGGGAGTTCTCGGAATCAGTCTACTGGACAACATTATCAAACCCGCGATCATCGGGGAAAGAACCAAGCTTCCCTACTTTCTGCTTTTTTTCGGGATTATGGGAGGGTTAAAATTTTTCGGTTTGATGGGTATTTTTCTCGCCCCGGTTGTCCTCGCGGTCTTCTTCGCGTTGATCAGAATTTACCGACAACAATATCTATAAAAAACGGCAGTAGGCGGGAGACCATTCCTCTCCCCTTTTTTCATCCCCCCAGAATTTTGGTGTCCTGGCCGATCTTGATCCCCTTCATCCAGGCTTCCAGTTCCTGCGGAGCTTGACTATTGGCAAGGGCCGTTTCTTTTGAAATTAANNCCAGAGTTGAAACAGGGATTGATCCATGGTCTGCATCCCTTCCTGAGCGCAGTTTTTAAGCGCCTGGGGGAGCTTGTCAATTTTATGTTCCAGAATAAGCTGTCTGACCGTGTAATTACCGAGCATAATTTCTACGGCCGGGATAAGGCTCGTCCCATCTGCCCCCACTAGAAGTTTTTGGGCCGCGATACAGGTCACATTCATCGCAAAATGCCGAAGTATGGATTCACGTTGCTCCGGCTGAAAAAATCCGAGAACGCGGTCAAAAACCTGGTACACGGACTGGGCGTGAACTGTCGAAATGACGAGACGGCCCACTTCGGCCGAGGCGAGCGCGAAATTAAAAGATTCGGCGTCCCGCATTTCCCCGATCACGACGACATCGGGAGACTGCCGCACCATATACTTGATCGCCGAGTTAAAGCTTTCCGTGTCGCCGCCGACTTCGCGCTGTTGAATCAGGCATTGTCCGTCCGTGTGAAGGTATTCGACCGGATCTTCGATCGTCATAATGTGCTTCTGGACTTTTTCGTTCATGGTCTGAATCATCGTCGCGAGAGTCGTCGTTTTTCCTGAAGAGACTGTCCCCGCGATCAGGATAATGCCGGATTTTTCAAGAGCCACTTTTTCAAGAACCGGCGGAAGATTTAGTTCTGAAAATCGGGGAATTCCTTTCCAGAGAAGCCGGAACACCATGGAAAGTGCCCCCTGCTGAAAAAAAGCATTGCCGCGAAACCGGCACCCCTTGGCCGAGTGGTCAAATCCGAAATCGACACTCTTGTTTTGCTGAAGTGTTTGAATCTGCGGAGCCGTCAAAATACTTTCGGCAAGCGCCCGCATCCCCGCCGCGTCGATCGGCTGGCACGATGGAATCTCAACGACACGATCTCCCAGCCTCAGCCGGGGAACCGAGTGGGACTTTAGAAAAACATCCTGCCCCTTTTGCTGGATGGCGTAATCAAGGATGGACATCAAATAAACTTTTTGATCCATAAAAACCTTCCTTTTTGAACCGGAGACCCGGCATTGTGTTGGGGCATTTTAGCAACCTCGCCGTGTTGCATCAAGCTGGCGTTCGTTCCCGCCGGAAAAACTTCCCGGGAAACTCAAAAAAATCGCTGTTCCATTTTAATTCTTTCTTGATTATCATACCAGACCATGAAGGATGCCACCGCATGAGAATTACGAAAAAGACTCCCGCTCTTGAAATTTATCAGCAGGCTTACCAGCTCTACCAGATTCGCATTCTGACGATTCTTACCCTGATCCCCCTTTATATCCTGACGAACCGGTGGGGTCGTTTTGATGTCAATATCTGGCCGCTTATTCTTGTCATCTTGATCGAGGTGTTCATCAACCGTCCCTATCGGTTTTTGTACACCGACTCCGAGTCGTCTTACCGGGCCATGGTCGGTTCCGTCATCATCGATTTCGTGGCCGAAACCACCCTTCTTCACCTTTTGGGCGACATCGATTTCTTTATTTATGGCGTCTGTTACTTCATTACCATGGTTTATTGCGCGCTTCGTTTCCCCGCTTTCATGACCCTCCTTTTTGCCACGCTGGCATCGTTCCTCTACGTGGGGCTCCTTGCCCTGGGCCAAGCCGGTCTTATCCCGTTAACCATTTCTTTTGGCCCGGAAGTCACCCGGACGGAACAAGTCGGATTTGTCGTCCGGCAAATCGCCTTTTTCTATCTCATCGGAATTCTCGTGCGATTCGTGGCAAAGGCCATGACGCAAAAAGAAGAACATCTTGAAGAGCTCATTTGGGAACTGAAATCAACCAATGAAAAAATAAAATACGCTCATCACCTTCAGACGGATTATTTCGCCAAAATGAGCCATGAAATTCGCGCTCCTCTCAATTCGATCATGGGGTTTTCCCAATTACTTCTTGAGAACACGACGGGACCGCTCACTGAAAAACAGAGGGACTTTATCGCGCGGATTGAACGAAGCGGCAGCCACTTGAGGGATATGATCAATGATGTCCTGGACATTTCTAAAATTGAATCAAAAAAAATGACCCTTTCGCTTCGCGAGGTCAATCTGGTCAAAGTCATCGATTCCGTTTTTGATTTTTTCTACGAGGAAGCTTCCTTAAAAAAAATTCTGTTCGCCGTCACCGACAAACCCAAGGAACCCTTGCTCGTCACCTGTGATGAGCTTAAAATCCGGCAAGTACTCTATAACCTTCTTTCAAACGCGATCAAATTCACTCCCTCGGGGGGCCATATTGCCATGTCCCTGAAAAAAGGGCCGGAAGGCGCCATCATCTGCATTGACGATTCAGGGCCGGGAATTAGCCCGGAATTCCAGAAAGTGATTTTTACACCCTATGAACAAACGGGACGTACCACAAACACCGAAAGCAAGGGGACGGGACTTGGCCTGGCAATTTCAAAACAATTTGTGACAATGCACGGAGGAAAAATTTATGTGAAAAGCGAGCCGGGACAGGGTTCGCAATTTTACGTGGAAATTCCTTTCAGGGCGGAACCTCCCTCTGGTAACAAACCAGCCGCGTCCGGAAATTTCCCAGAGCAATTCGGCTCCATCAACCCCTAACTTTTAGACCCCTGGCAGTAGTTTTTTCTCTCGATCGTATCCCACTTCAGGGGAAAATCCCGGCACTGGACCGGTCTTGCCGCATAGACCCGACACCGGTTCTTATCAAGAAAGATGCAGGCCTCATCAGCGTGTCCTTTAAGGACAAGGTGCTTTTTCTCAAGAATGTCACAATACCGATCCGTAAAATCATATAACTCCATCCCAAGATGAGACGCCAGATTCTCGGCCTCCCCGTTTTCGAGATACACATATCCCGTCTGGCAACAACATGAACCACACTGTTTACATTTAAAGGAAGACATAGAATGGCGATGCCACATCCCGCGAAACCGCAGTTCGCGGACCGTAGCTCCGGGTAGTTATTTTTTAGCCATCTGCTGTTCCACAAAATCACCGGCCACGGGCAGTTTATAACGTTCTCCCTTGTAAGCCTTAACCATCAAAACAACCCAAAGGATAAGGCTCAGAGCGCTGAGACAGAACGCGACCAGCCAGCCCAAAATGGGAATGAACATAAGCACAAATGACATCGCGTGCAGGGTTCCGAAGGTCACAAGGGATTGCAGGGCGTGAAACCTTACGTATTCATTGTTTTTTTCCAGGAGAAGGAAAATCAGGCCGGTCACCCATCCAAGGGCGTAACAAATCAAGGCCTCCAGATTCTCCGTTACTCCAAGCACTGTCTTCCTGTTTTCTTCAGTCATGGCTCACCTCACTTCATTGTGTTGATAATTCTATCAAAAATAAACCTACAACTCGCTATTCTGTTTTCCCCAAACGCTGAAATTAACACGTTTCGTCCCTGCCTTTACTCATACGTCACTCCCTGCAACGCGGCAAAATGACCGATCGTTCGGGGTAAGCGGATCGCCACCCCCGACCCCTCAAATAACTTTGCCCCGTCTACAAACCATCTTTTTTATTTTTCAAAAAAAACTTTAAGATCAATTTTTTCAGCTTGGGTAAAACCCGCCCTTGCCTCCATCGGGTCAGGAAAAAAGCTATCTGCCGATACAGCTTCAGAACAGGTGAATAATAACGGCATAATTTCATAAATGGCACCCCTTGGGACAACTGCCGCATAAAGACAGTCCTCCAAAAAGGTTTCGGTACCACACCGGACAAAAGCTTTGGGTTCCCAGACGCCGCAATGTCAAAACTGGTTTCTCTTAATTCGATGTTTTTTTTACTTTGAAGCAAATCAATCCATTTATTCCCTTCAAGGGTATTCGTCAAAATAACAGATACTCCGCGCCAGTCACTCCATTGCTTGGGAACCCCCCAAAAATCTCCCACCGTGATATCTCCCGGACGAATACTTCCCTGATATCGACAATCATGACATGAATCCATCATAATCACGTGATCTTCCAAGAAAGCTCTCATAAACGGGTCTTTCTTAAACTTGCTATCATATAACCTCTCTGATTGAGTCACTGCCCTGATATTAAGACTGGCGTCATTGCTTTTCCTTCTAAACCAATAGGATTTTAATCCCTCGGGAAACAACTCATCACGATATTGCTGAAAAGCCCGCAAGGATGGCACTCCATGACAAATCAAGTCGACCAGAAGCACTTTTTCTCTCTGTTTTTGGGATAATGAAAGTCCGAGGGCCGCCACCTGACACGGTGTACCGCAAAACAAAACTTCCCTGCCTTTTTCAGAAATCTCCCGTATCGTCCGAAACGCCTTGCCGATTTTACTTGGGACATATTTACTCCCCCGAAACTTCTCCACTTCATCCCAGGATTGAATCAGAAAATGTTCGGGCTCCCAATTTTTGTTCCAGGCGCATCCCGCCACGACACCTCCCGCATCAAGAATCCCCCTTGCCAATTCCGAAAAAATCCCTCCCGACGTACTGGACAAACGCACGGCATCATCCCTTGACCAGGCCGCGTACACTCGCGGGGGAGATAAAAGCGGAGTTTCCCACGATAATTCCGGACATTTTCCGATACAAAAACCACAATTCGTACAACGCGACCGATCTACGATGGGACGGTAGAATCCTTCGTTCGAGAGAATCATTTCAATGGCGCCCTCAGGGCACGCGTTATAACAACCAGCACACCCTGTGCATCTCTCGTTTGTCACTATTTCAATATTCCGACGCATCGCAACTCCCCATCAACCATCAACCTGAGACAGGCCAGAAACCAACGCCACCCGCCGGATCAACAAACCTCGATTTTTACGCAATTGATGAATCTCTTTCGAATTATCGAATTTTCGATCCGACGTTTGAGAGTCAGGGTTCCCGTTCTCGCAAATTTATCTTCGCAACACTCCCGTTACCTCTGAAATATCTCGACTTTACCCCACCGTCGATTGATCTTATAATCGCGGAAGAAACACCTGTCCTCTTCCGCACCGTAGCAACACCACTTATCAAGAAATGGAGGCCGACATGGCAACGATCTTTACGAAAATCATTTCAGGAGAACTTCCGGCTCACAAAATCCTCGAGGAAGATCGTTTCCTGGCGTTTCTTGACATCCGCCCGGTCAATCCGGGGCATACGCTTGTCATCCCTAAACAGGAAATCGACTATATCTTTGATCTGGAAGATTCCCTTCTTAAAGACCTGATGGTTTTTGCCAAAAAAGTTTCCTGGGGGATCCGCAAAGCCATTCCCTGCAAGAGGATCGGCGTGATGGTTGCTGGGCTTGAGGTTCCGCACACCCACATCCATCTCATCCCCATTGTCGAGAGCCTTCACGAGCTCAATTTTTCCCGCGCCCAATCCGTGCCCACGGAAGAACTCGCCCGGATCGCCCAAAAAATCCGCGCCCATCTTTAGGTCTGGCCGCGCGCCCCAGACTCCCAGCGGTCATGGATTGGCCGATTCTTTAGGCACCCAGACAGGCGCGAACTTTTTCAAGCAACGCCTCGGCGCTGAAAGGTTTCCGGAGATGGCCCGCTAATCCCCCAAGCTCCTGGATTTTCGCCGGTATGTTATCGTTCACACTCGCGACAATCACAGGTGTTTTTGCCCAAGCTTCCCGGGAGCGCAACTGGACATAGAACGTTTCCCCGTCCATCACGGGCATGATCAGATCAAGAAGGATAAGATCCGGGATCGTCCTCTCGAGAACCGCCAGCCCTTCCTGTCCGTTCGAGGCCTTCAGGATTTCGTAGGATTCTCCCTGGAGATAAAGCGTGTAAATATCCTGAAAATCCGCGTCGTCTTCAATGGTTAAAATTTTCTTCATCAAATTCTCCTCCAGTCATTAAACAGGATTATAGAGCAAAGGGAAAACGGTCTTGACCGTGGTCCCTTTCCCGGGGCCTTCACTTTCGGCCCATATCTGTCCTTCATGCATCAAAACAATTTTTTTCGAGATCGTAAGCCCCACTCCGATTCCGACTGACGAAGGCGTGAGTTGGTAAAAGGCGTCAAAAATTTTTCCAAGAGCTTCCGGCTCAATCCCGATTCCCGTGTCCCTGACCTCGATACAAAGGTCATTCCCCTGGGAGTGCGAAACCACCGTGACCGATCCGCCGTCGGGCGTAAACTTGATGGCGTTACTAACAAGATTACTATAAACGCGATAGATCATGTCAGCATCCCCCATCAGGATGAGCGGCTCCGAAGCAAGTTCGGCACGAAGTTCCAGATGATTTTTCTCGGCCAGAGGACGAAGATCGGTCACCACCAGCTCCAGAATATCATTGATATTCACAGCCTGTTTCCTGACGTCCGCCATACCCGATTCGATTCTTGAAAGGTCCATAATGCTTGAAATGGTCCGCATCAACCGGTCAGCGTTTAGCGCCAGCGTTTTGATCATCGGCAAAAACCGTTCCTTGTCGGGGCTCTTTTCCATCTCGCGCTCAAGCCATTGCGTCGTCATGATAAATTTCGCCGTCGGAGTCTTGAGTTCATGGGCCACATCCCGGATCAAGGTTTCCTTCATCATTTCCACCCGCCGGATTTCCGTCACATCACGCATCACACCCTGGATCATGCGAAGATTCCCTTCATAGTCCACAACCGGCGTCAAATTCGTCTGGTAGTAAATGTCCGTCTGGTGCGTTCGGTGAATGTGCCGGGTGTTCATGTGAATGATCGGCTGTTGGGTGTTCATAATCAGCTCGAGCGCATCCTGAATCTTTTGTTCGTCTTCCGGGGCATGCATCTTGAAGAAAACCGGCAATCCTTCCGCCAGGATTTCCTCGCGCGTGTACCCGGAAAATCCCCGGTTCAGGAGGGTTAACTCCCCTTCGGGCGAAATGGAAAAAATGATATCGCTCACGTCGTTAACGATGGAACGGTACTTCTCTTCCGATTCCTCAAGTGCGTGAGTCCTCACCCGCAAATGCTCAAAGCTCTGAACGAGCCTGCTAACGACCTTGTTAAAGGCATCCCCCACCTCCTGGATTTCATCCCGGGATCGAATCCTGGCCCGTGCTCCAAGATCCCCTGACAGGATCAAACGGGCCGTCCGCTGGAGCGTAAAAAGAGGCCGAATACTAAGCCACGTGATCATCAACACAATAAAAGTCGCGAGGAGGGCAAAAACAGAAGCCAGCAAAAACCTTTCGACAAAAACCTTCCGGAGATCTTTTTCGATTTCCACCTTGGTAAAAATAATAATCAAGCGGCCAAGAATTTGATCGCCCGTAATGATCGGCGCTACCGCGGCATAAGTGTCTTCGTCGATCTTTTGCACGCCAAAAAAATCCTGCTTGTAAAAGGGGCGCGGGGCGGCCAATGCCCCGGATCCACTGTCCCCGATCAGCTTGCCTTCGGCATTTTCAACCATGACCTCTTCCACATTGGACTGTTCGGCAAGAAGATCGATATGGGCCTTGAGTGTTTTTCGGTCCTCTTCACTCATGGGAATTCGCAGAGTTTCCGCGGACACCTCCGCAATGGTCTGAAGGCGGGCTTCTTTGTAACCGGTCATCATCTCACGGACGGTCGTAGNNACCGGCAAAAACCAGCAGAAAAACGGGGACCGCGAGCTTGTAGCGAAGGGAGATCCGGAGCGGCCGGCGAACACGAGCGGCCTTCTCAACTGCAGAAAACGTCTTCATCCGCCCGATGTGATGTTTGTGCTTTTTATGCTCCGCCATAATCAGCGGTCATTATATCGATAAAAAACTTCCAGCGAAGCGTAATTTTTTCAAAATCAAAACACAGGTTCGCCCAAAGGCTCCGCACCCGCCTTCAGCACTTCTCCGGATCATCAGAAAAATTTCAGTAAGTGCCGATCACGTCTTCGCGGATATATGTAGTTTTGGGATCGTCCTTGGTCGGCTTGACAAACCCGATCACACCGGCGTGAGGGCCGCCGTAAGCACCGATGTCGTTTCGGATGGTGCCTTTCGCCGGCGGAAGCGCAGGTGTGGTTGCCGGATTCGGCGTAGGATAGG
>DCTJ01000002.1 GCA_002329545.1 Candidatus Omnitrophica bacterium UBA1443 | reverse complement strand
GTTGGGCGTCTGAAGTATTGCGGTATTTTGCCAGATGGTAAACCGGAAGGCGTTCAGAGAGCCGCTTTTCTTTTTTCCAGACTTTCTTCAGCATTGAATCCCCCTTTTTTTCGGAACATCCCGACCCTTTAGAACCAAACCGGCCAGATCATCCAAAAAGCATTTCGAAATCCCGTCCCGTTTAATTTCGTCGTTACTGATGAAAAAGCCAATGTTTCTTTTGCCGAATAAAATTCAAAATAAAAACCGTGGACCTGAGGAGGATCGAACTCCTGACCTCCGCAATGCGAATGCGGCGCTCTCCCAGCTGAGCTACAGGCCCATTTCAAAAATAAAAACGGGAAATAACGCAAAAAACGAAGCCGTATTATACACAATCTTCCAGGATTGTCTTCAAGACATTAAACGCCTTCGCCTGATCTATTTCATTAAAAATTTCATGGTAAAAACCTTCCAGCAACGTAAATTCTTTTCCCGGAGCAACAAGCCGGTCAAAAAACCGACGTGCTGCCCGGGGCGCCACAATCCGCTCATCCCCTGCCGCAAGGATATTCACGGGACACGCGACCGTCATCGTCTTTCGGCTATTCAGATTTCTGATCGCATCAAAAATAGATCCGATCAACCGGGCAGAAATCCGACGTTTGATAAGCGGATCTTGCGCATAAGCCCGTGACTCCGCCGGATCGTGCGAAAGCCGCTTGGGCATCACGGGATTTTGGTACTCATACGTCGGGCAAAAAAAACGAACAAGGTTGTTGAGATGCCGAATTAACTCCAAATGCGGAAATCCCAAAAAAGGCGCGGATAAAATAAGTCGTTTCACCCCATCCGGATTTCTTTGAACCCATTCCAATGCGACCAGCCCCCCTAGGCTGTGTCCGAGAAAGACCCATTTATCCTTAACGTGATAGGTGTCTTTCAGATACTGGACAAAAGCAGAAACATCCTCCAGAAAATCCTCAAAATCCTTTCCCTCTTTCGAATTTGTTTTGAGAATCCCCATCCCGCGATAGTCCATTACGGCAATTCTTACGGGCAAGCCTTGAAGCGCATCGGCAAATTTTAGATACCTCCCCGAGTGTTCCCCATAGCCGGGTAAAATGACGAGGGTATGCCGTGGCTGGGGACAATCACAAACCCGGCAGAGAAGATCGCAACCATCGGGGCCGGGGAAGCTACTCTCTTTCCATGTCCAGTTCATAAGCAGGCGGGTGGAGCCTGGGGTTCCTGGAGTTCCGCCCAAGCCAGGTCTGTTTTTCGATAAAGCGTTTCAATGCAATCCTTGTACTTCTCACAAATTACACGTCGTTTCATTTTTAAAGTGGGTGTCAATTCACCTTTCGCAAGAGAAAATTCCTGTTCCAGCAATTCAAATGACTTAAGACGTTCATAACTCGCGAAACCTTCGAGGCTCTGATCGATCCTTTTTTGAACCTGTGAAACAATCTCGGGATGCCGCAAGAGTTCCGGGTACGAGAGGTTAGATAGATTTAAAGTTTCAGCTAATGTCATGATTGCCTTTCGGTTTGGGACAATCAAGGCGCACAAATAAGGCCGTTTGTCTCCTACCACCAGAACCTGTGAAAAGAAATTGTCAGAAAGAATACGATTTTCGATGTTCGCCGGCGCGACATTCTTTCCTCCGGCGGTCACGATAATATCTTTCTTCCGATCCGTAACGTGGAGAAAACCATCCGAATCAAGACAGCCAATGTCTCCCGTATAAAATCCTCCCTGTTTCATCGAAGCGGCCGTACCCTCAGGGTCCCGGTAGTAGCCCCGCATCAGGCAGGGGCCTGAGGTTATAATCTCTCCGTCCTGGGCAATTCGAACCCGGATATTCGGGATGGGACGGCCAACGCTTCCAAATCTGAAAGCTCCCAGCGTATTAACCGCAATCACAGGGGACGTTTCCGTGAGGCCATATCCCTCAAGAATCAATAACCCTGCCGCGTGAAAAAATCTGGCAAGATCACTCGAAAGCGGAGCTCCTCCAGAAACAAAAAAACGAATTCTGCCTCCGAAAGCACATCTTATTTTTCGCAGCAAAAGGCTCTTCGCAATCCCATGAGCCACAAAGATCCAGAAACTCACCTTTCCAGTCGTTTCGGTTTGTGAAGTAGCCGTCTTCCCTATGTTAAGGGCCCAGTTGTATATGCGTCGAACCACGGGAGCTACCTGTCTGAGCTTTTCCTCCACCCGGGACTGGGCTTTTTCAAAAAAACGAGGGACAGCGAAAACTACCGTAGGGCAAACGGCCGCGATGTCCCGGGCAACCGTCCGAATACTTTCTGCGTAGACTATGCACGCGCCGCAGATCGCCGCGAAATAATAACCGGCGGTTCGCTCAAAAATGTGGGCCAAAGGGAGAAAAGACACCACCACGTCATTTTCTCCGAGCGAAATATAGTGACGAGAGCCGGAGCAATTGGCGATAAAATTCCGGTGCGTCAGCATGACTCCCTTGGGGCGACCGGTAGTGCCTGAGGTATAGACAATCGTCGCCAAATCATCAGAACTTACATCCCGAAGGCACGCCTCGTAAATTCCGTCCCGGTTCAATTCTTCATCATGTCCCCATTTTTCAAGATCTTTGAGAGACAATGTCCGGGTCAAATCGTCAGGCTCAAAAGTAATCAGGCCATTCGCAATCATCTGATCCGTCAAACCAGCGACCTTTAAAAGCTGTTCCCGCGATGAAACGAAAAGGGCTCGAACCCCCGAATGCCGAAAAATGTATTGAATGTCTTCGGCCGAGGAAGTCGCATAAACAGGGACCACTACGGCCCCAAGACTCAGGGCCCCAAGGTCCGCTAACGTCCACTCAAAACGATTTTCGGAAAGAATCCCGACGTGGTCCCCCTTTCGAATTCCGATTCGGTAAAGACCCAAAGCAACGCGCCGGACACGTTCCATCCAGTCACGCCAGGTGAGCGAGCCTGAATATTCGTTACCGATTTTATAACGGAGGGCGATTTTGTCGGGACAGGAACTAGCCCGCTTCAAAAAATGAGACGGGATATTTAACTGCTCGTTAAAGTCTTCGAAAAGGTAGACGGCGGACGAACCACCTGCCATGGGAATCAAATTTAGTTTTGTTTGACCGGTAATTGAACCGCCGTCGAATAGGCGGTTACAGTCTCCGGTTTTTTAGCCATCTGGGACGTTTTCTGTAAGTCGCGAAGAATCGCCTGATTACGCTGTGTCTCATTGTTAATAATCCTAAGTTTTTCTTGAGCCAGCAAAACTTCTTTTTCAGCTCCCTTGCCCGTGGAGAAAACAGCGGGGGTCGTCTCGATCTTGTTAAGAATTTTTTGATGCATGCGAGCTTGCTCCTGAATACGCTGAACCTGGGCAACTTGATTGCCTTGCAGATTTTTGATCTGCGCATTCAACTGCAACACTCTCTGAACCTCCTGGCGGATTTGGGTCACCTGCGGCGGAAGATCAACAGCCGGGGGCGGCGGAACATAAGCGCTGGAAACCGTCGCAGGAACCACAGGAACGGAAGAAGCGCCATCTGAAACCTTCTTCTCCAACCATTCATCCTTTGATACCGCAGCAGAACCTTCCGATCGTTTTTCTTTCTCCGAGGAGGTTGAGGATGACTTCACCTGCCTGGCAGGAGCCGCTTTTTTTGTCGACTTCTTTCCAAAAAATTTGGCGAACTGTTCACTAAAAAATGTCTGGGGAGATGTCGCCGCATCGACCTTTGCAGTCGCAGAATCCTGAACGGCTCCGGAAGATTTCTCACCTCCCACCGCGCCTAAATGCACTGCCACGAATAAAGTCAGAACCGACATCACAGCAATATTTTTATTCAAAATCCACCTCATCTCAGAATGTTGGGAGCTACCGTATTGGGTATTATATCGCATAAATCTTGTTTTTCTTGACAAATTATTCTTCTTCTCACCAAGATCCCCGTCAGCATCGTTCCAAAATCATGGCGCCACCTTGTCCTCCCCCGATACAAAGTGTGGCCAGTCCCAAAGTCGCTTGCCGACGCTCCATTTCATAAAGTAAAGTCACCACAATCCTCGCCCCGCTGGCGCCTACCGGATGTCCCAACGCTATCGCCCCGCCACAACAATTCGTCACTGCTCGATCGATGTTTAACTCTCTCTCGACTGCCAGATATTGGACAGCAAAGGCCTCGTTCACTTCAGTCGTCTGAATATCCTTAAGAGAAAGACCGCTTTTCGCAAGCGTTTTCTTGGTCGCTATCACCGGGCCCAACCCCATCCGTTCAGGCTCAATGCCCGAGAAAGCAACTTCCCTGATAGTTGCCATCACCTCAAGCCCCAGAGATCGGGCTTTTTCCCGAGACGCCACAATCACCGCCGCCGCTCCATCCGAAATCTGGCTGGAGTTACCTGCCGTCACCGTTCCATCCGTTTTTCTGAAAACCGGCGACAGTTTACCAAGACCTTCCAGACTGGTTTCCTGCCGGGGTCCCTCATCCCTATCAAAGATATTACTCCGTCCTTCCGGATCCAGAATCACAACCGGCATTATTTCCCTTTTAAACATCCCCTTTTGATCAGCCAGGCAAGCTTTCTGATGAGATTCCAAAGCAAAGGCATCTTGTTCGCTTCGGCCAATCCCTGACTTTTTCGCCAAAAGCTCCGCAGTCTCTCCCATCATCATTCCCGACAGCGGATCTCGCAACCCTTCCCACAGGGAGTCGACGAGCACAGAATCCCTAATCTTTTTGCCAAATCGAAGATCTCGATTAAGAAAGGGAGAGGCCGACATTACTTCAACACCACCCGCTACAATCAGCTCACTCTCCCCTGAACGAATCGACAAAAAGGCATTGTGTATCGATTGCAATCCTGATCCGCAGTTGCGGTTGACCGTATAAGCTGGTACGGCATGAGGGATGCCCGCCCTGACCGCGATAACACGGGCTACATTATGCGCATCGGATTGCTGCCCGACACAGCCTAAAATCACTTCATCAACTTCGGAAGGATCGAGCTTTGACCTTTCCAAAAGACCTCGTAGGATCTGTGCCCCGAGATCCTGGCTGGAAAAAGATTTAAGCGTCCCCCCGAGTTTAGCGATGGGGGTGCGACATGCTCCTGCGATCACAACATCTTTCACTGGACGGTATTCCTCCGAATGGATTGAGAGAGGTTATTCTACCAAAAGGCGCTTCATCTCAGCCAGCTGTTCCCTCGTTCGGACGATCCCTTCCTGGATAAACTTATCAGGTGAGAAAAACTCGATCCAGTGTCCGTCGGAACGAGCCGCATGGATAAAAATGTCGGCATCATTCGCCTGCATTCGGGCAATTTCATACTCCATAAATTGAATGGTATTCATCAGAACGTTGAAAATATTCCCGGTGTAACGGCGAGTGAGGCGATCCAGGGTCTTGATCATCATCCGCCGCCATGACAACTGATTCTGAAGTTTGCCATGAATGGCCTTTCGCCGGATCTCATTCCTTTGTATCAAGTCCTTGGGACTCGGGAGAACGTTCACTGCGATAATCTTCCGCACCCCCATCAGAGAGAGTGATTTGATCGGAAGCGGATCGATAATTCCTCCGTCCAAAAGGAAACTTCCCCGATGCGGGAAGGGACGGAAAAATCCCGGGATTGAAATGGACGCGCGGATCGCATTCATCAAATTTCCCGAATCAAAAATAACTTCTTCCGAGGTTAGCAGATTTGCCGCGGTGACTTTCAGTGGAATTTTGAGATCCTGAAACGTCATTTTTTTAAAATAAGGCTCCAGAAAGCGCATCACCTGGTTTCCCTTAAAAAACCCCATATGCGGCGCCGAAAGATCACCGAAACCGAGTAACTTGAAAAAGGCGTTCTTCTTCCCAAGCTGTCTGGCAATCTTTTCGATCTCGTAAGAATCCAGCCCTGTCGCCCAAAAAGCCCCCATCAGGGCTCCGATACTGGAACCCGAAATAATATCAATGGGGATTTTTTCTTGCTCCAGAACTCTCAAGACCCCGATGTGCGCCAGCCCGTACGCCGCGCCGCTTCCAAGGACAAGCCCGACCAATTTCTCGGACCATTCTTTCGCCAGATAGTTGATCATCCGTTCATACCGATAACGCTGATACTGAAGCGACGGAAGCATGGAAAACATCTGGATTTCCACCGGCACAACCTCATCCACAATGTCCGGCTCTGGCAACCTTTCTCCGTGCGGCATGATAATTCGCATTTCATTTTTGTTGAATCCGAAATCACGACAAAGCTCTGCGGTTTTCTGCGCAACAAAAGAGAATGCCTCGGCCCTATTCTCGGCCCACAAATAAATCCGGTCTGAATAATTGAGCGCCTTGATGGCGACCGGGGTCTCACGCGAAGGAAGGCACAAAACAAGATAGTCATATTGATAACTCAGGCAAGTCAGCAAAGAAGCAAAGCGTTGATCTTCAGAGATCAATGAACTGTTTTGGGAAAGTGACAAGAGGTCAAAACCGTGCGGACTTTTGGCAATCGTTTCGGTCGCATCGCCCTCGCTTGTGATTTTTACGGTCGCGAGATCAAGCCGGTTCAGTTTTAAACCCATCAGATCCTGCGGCAATTGCGTATAAAGCTGACCGGAAAGATCCAGCATTAAAATGCGCCGTTGTGTCACGCTGTGAAGAGCACTGACAAAATCCACGAGAAAACGCGTCATCGCGCGTGACATTTCAGAACAATAAACCGATGCAATGCGGACCTCGCGCCGATGACGACTATAGCCCAATTCTCCTCGAGTAAGATGACGGCCAAGTGACCGGCTCAGATGCAACGCNNGAAGGAATTTCACGTAACAACTTCTGAAAGTCATCGGCAACGATCTTGAGTACCACAGCATCCGTTTTCGCTTCTACCGTGGCACTGTGCACGCTCCCTGTCAAAAGCGATGTTTCTCCGAAGTGCTCGCCCCGGTAAAAAAAGAGGATTGTGTTCTCTTTTTCGTTGGCGTGAGCGCGGGAAAACAAACGAAAGCGGCCGGAAATAATAAGATAAAAGGCCTCGGGAGGGGTCCCTTCTTCGTAAACAACGTCCCCCCTCTTGAAACCGACAAGGCGGGAATACCGCTCGACAAGGGCTTGTTCTTCGGCGGTGAGCAAAGAAAACAAAGGGATGGAATCTAAAAAATAACCCTCTTTGTCACTGGACCTTACCTTTTTGCCGAAGGGGAAAAATTTCGCCATGCCAATAGTATCGGCAGACCAGGGAAATCACCTTACTGAGGTTTCAGCCCTTTCTGTAAGAGCTTCCTTGAAGAGTGCGACGGACGCATCATTTCAGGCTTCAGGATGAAAAACAAGACTCAGGACAAGCACAAGAAACAGCTCATCCAACCTGCTTACCACTCATGCAAACTCTCAGGGTCCGCGAGATCATTCACTTTGGTTTCTAGCCAGTGATTGTAGGCGTAATCAAGAACCCGAAATTTATCAACCGGATCCATGTTCTTGAGGCGTATTCCCTGATCGTAGCCCTGGTTTGATCCGTCTGAGGGACGTGTCCACACAACGGTGCCCGAGCTGAAAATCGGTTTAGGATCATCCGGAATAGAAATTTCAAGATCCAACTGTGTTCCTTCACTAATTTTCTTGTCCGAATTGATCTTAATCCCCTCACGGCACAGGTCGCGGCTCAACCCGATTCCTTTCAGGGTCGTATTGTCCAATCCCGAGTATTTAATGCTCATGTATGCATCAAAGCGCTTAAACTTGCGCTTATCATTGTTCATGCGGCCTCCTTCGCCTTCTTAAAGCCTTGAGAAATGTAATCCATTTTTTGAATAGAAACTTTCAAAAGAGACTTCTTAATATCGAGAACTATCTACAAACACTACCCGCTTGCGAAAAAAGTAGCATATGCTTATCAAAAATACAAGGGCAGCACGTTAATTAATTCGACCTTACGCGGGAAAGCTTTAGCCTGCCATCTTCGCAAGCTCGAGAACCAATATAACTTATTGGCCTGCAAGGGGTTAAATATTATCGGAAATTAACAAACTGAACAGGTATGTCGAGTGGAAGGGCCTGAACGAATCGGATCACGGCCTGAAGATCATCCTTGCTTTTGGAGGAAACCCGAAGTTGATCACCCTGGATCGACGTCTGAACCTTCAACTTCTGGTCTTTAATATTTCTCGCTATTTCTTTAGCCTTTTCATGGGCGATGCCCTGCTGAAGATGCACATCCTGACGGAGACAATCATCAAATGCTTTTTCCGGAGTCCTGAAATCAAGGGCTTTTATGGAGATTTTTCGCCCCGCCGCGCGCGTCTTTAAAATATCCTGAAGATTGCGAAGTTTCATTTCGTCATCCGCAATCAATTGTATCTTCACCAATTCCTTTTCGCGGATTAATTCGATTGAGCTCTTGCTACCTTTAAAATCGAACCGGGTCAGCAATTCCTTTTTGGCCTGATTGACGGCATTGTCAACCTCTTGCAAGTCCAGCCTCGAAACAATGTCAAAAGAAAAATCTTGCGCCATAAAATGACTATTTCTGAGGTTGGGATAAAAAGGCGCGTAATCGTTGGCGGGAAGAATCATCAATATCAAGAAACTCAATACCGGTATCGTAGCGTTTTACCGGAGATTTGAGCTCACGGTTAGGGACAACCCAAACACTCCGGCCTGTACATTGCACGGGGGGTCCCCCATCCTTAAGCTCAAGCGTAACCTTGCATCGATCAAACCGCTCCAGGGGTTCATCCAGCATAAGACACAGCCCCCCCATTCCGACATTTTCCGTAATGGTCTTGATGGCGCGCTCGCGACCTTGAGGATAAACGACCACTTCGCAGGTCAGATGGAGGCGGGGAAATTTCCGCTTATTAAAACCATCCCACACGATCAACTCTCCTTCATTTCAATAGTTTTGACAAACGCGTCGGAAAATGGCCGAGAAATTTCATGCGCTCGAAACCTGGCAAGTTCCTGCCGGGCGACGGCCGCAGTGGGAAAACTGCCGATATAAACAATATAAAAAACGGATCCTGTTGGCCGAACATTTTCTCGCACGAAGGTCTTGAAACCGGCTTCCCGCAAACTGGTTACAACCTTGCTGGCATATTCCTCGGAAGGATACGTCACCACTTGCACGGCAAATCCACGAGAAGACGAAACGGGGACTGACGAAACCGATCCGGCAGGTTCAACGTTGGCCGGCTTCAAGGGTGCGGGAGCCGGGCTCAGTGTCAGATTTTTTTCGGGGACTGGATCCGCCGCAGGAACTGTCAATACACCACCCGTCACACGAACTTTGGGGGCCGGCTCAGGTAATTCCTGAACTTTTTCGACCGGCACCGAATACTTCGTATTCATAGCTTGCTCCCGCTGAACATTGAGAGCATTCACACCCCAAAAAAGGAAGAACACGACCAGAACTCCCGCGGCCCAGTAAACCACCTGCCGGGTCAAAAACCTGTTCGTATTCCCGGTACCCCCCATCATGTCAGTAAAAAAACGAGCCATCGATGAAAAAAACGACGGATTTGAATCCCTCCTTATATACTCGCGATACTGATCATACGAACTTTTTCCGTTCAGCCTCCCGGTCGTTTGGTTCTTTTCAGGAGGACGAACAAACGGCTGTTGTTTATCGCCTGAAACCGGAATTTTGATCTCCCGGCTGGTAACCGGAAAATCAGTCTGCTCAACAGGCCTGTCAAACAAATCCACGGCTGGCTGAGCCGCCGAAGATTTCGCTGTCATCCCGGAGGACTTCCCGAGAAACGTCGACTCCCGCCTCCCCGCGGTCCGGGAGGATTCGACATTGAACTCTCCATAAAGCTTTTGTTTGATTTCAGATTCCGTCAGCGAGGAGGTACGGCTATTTTTTTCGTCTTTTTTTCGGCTAAAGATACCCATGCGAATGGTTACCCTTTTTGCGGATTTAAACTGAGAGAGAATTTTAAAAGTTCAATGGGACCTAACGCGATGTGCGCCCGTTGCACAAAACCGTTTTTCATGCAAAGCTGGATCGCGCCCGACATCCTGGAAGTTGTTTTGAAGATCATTTCGCCGTAGCCCGCCTCGCGACAAAAACGAATGGCGTGTTCGATGAGCTTCTTCCCGATTCTTAGATTGCGATGCGTTGGGGCAACAAACAGGCGTCTGAGCAACGCGATACGTTCGTCCTCCTTTTTGACCGCGACCGTCCCCACCACCTTATTGTGGTCATCAACGGCAACAAAAAAAGCATCCCCGATGCCTCCGTAAGCCGTTGCAATCTGTTCAACATCTTCCATCGGATACGCGCTCGCAGCATCCTGGAACTCTTTACTCATGACGTTAGTAATGAGCTCCAGCACAGCCTTTTCATCTTCTTTTGTGCAACGTCGTATGGTCACCATAAGTTTTACCGGTTTTATCCTTTATTTTTTTGCTGTCCCCTTGGCTGGCGCGGCAGTCGCCCCTGCGGCAGGTGCTGTGGCCCCTTCGGCGCCTTCTTTGGCTTCCTTGACTTTCTTCACTTTAATCTTGAGCGACTTCACTTTGGGAAGATTATAAATGGACTCACGGTCATTCCACTTTCCACCTTCCTGAAGTTTTTTGACGCGCTCAAAACGTTTAAGGACATTGCGATGTTTTACACCGACCGAATCGAAACGAAGACTGGGATGCTGAGACATACTTAAACAGGCTCCTTTAATAGTGATTGAGAATTCCGGGAAAGCGTTCCGCTCTCAGAGGTGCGTATTATACTGATGCGTCAGACAAATGGCCAGCCTGTTTTTCTCATAAATTTCAGATTTTGTGAACCGGGAAAACCATCGGGAATGGATGCTGACCAAGCCTGGCAACAACAGTGACATCAAAGCACAAAAATAGTGCCGCCACACTCTGGCTCTGGAAAATCTCCATCCAAAAATCCAGGGGCTTGTTTTTACCTCAAAAGCATAAGATCAAGCGGGCATGTTGCGAACGTAGGCGTCACTTGCGATGATGTTCTGGGATCGCAGTTGCCGCAAATACTGATCGGCCTCTTTTTTGGAGGGAAAACCGGAAAGGCAAACCTGCATGTCCTTGCCACTCGGGACAATAAACGCCTTCTCTCCCTTTTGGGTAAGCTTTTGCACTTCCTTCTCGGCCGCCGAACGCGTCAGGTAGATTACATGTTGAATGGTGTATTTACCATCCGGCCGAGCGGACGAGATGGACCGATTTTCCGAAGTAGAAGTCGCGGTAACGGCTGAAGGAGCCGGTTGAGGCACGGTCGCCACCACGGCGGTTTCAACTAATTCCGTCTGCGGCTCCTCATAAAGAATAAGATTCTTGGAAATTGGGGGGAGAGATTGATCGACCGGTTTAGGGTTAACAGCTTTAATCACCTGATCATGCCGGATCGAGCGTTTTCCCTTCTCAAAACCCAACGAAAAAACAACGGCATAAAAAACCATCAGAACTAAAACAATCCCGATCGTCTGATCCAGCCGAAGTGACAAAAAAGTCCGTTCGAGAAGATGCTGTTTGGCTCCGGGCGTTTCTGATTCAGTGCAAGTCTGGGACTGCGAGTTGATGTCAAATAATTCCGTTTGCATAAAAAATTCCTCCGCGGAGGATTTAACGGCAAACAGGCGTCAAGACTTGATGAGATTTTGGGAAAATAATGGGGTGGTGTTTGAACAACGGATAAAAAAAGTCCGCCTTGCGGTCCGGCTTACTTGACAAGCCTGATTCTCTTCGGCGGCCACCAAATCACTGAAGCTTTGCCAATCACATCCTTGCGGGGTACAAATCCCCACTGACGGCTGTCCGCCGAATGCGCGGAATTATCTCCCAACGTAAAATAATGACCGTCCGGAACCTTGATAATACGTCCCGACGCGCCATACTCCCAGTCTTCAACGTTGTAGTAATGGTTTTTGCTAAAAGGCGGCCGGGTCATTGGTTTTCCATCCACCAGAATAACCCCGTCACGGATTTCTATCGTCTCCCCTGGAAGCCCGACAAGTCGTTTAACAAAGTCCTTTTTCCGGTCAAGCGGATACTTGAACACAATCACATCCCCTCGCGCTGGTTCGTGGAAACGATAAGAAATTTTATCCACAAAAATCTTGTCTTCTTCGATAAACGTCGGCTTCATGGAACCGGAAGGGATTTTGTAAGGGCCAATAATAGAGGTCCGGATCGCGATCGCAAGGATCGCGGCAATCAGGAGCGGTTCTCCCCAATTTTTCCATTTGAGATACGCCCACTTTTTAAAATCCGTTCGGGCGAACACAATATCCCGCGCGATTTTTTCGCGATACACAAACAAGGCTACGGCAAATACGATGCTCCAGAAAATCCAGATTTTCATAGTTTACTCCACTTTTAAAACGCTGATGAAGGCTTCCTGCGGGAGATCCACTCTCCCGATTTTCTTCATCCGTTTTTTCCCTTCCTTTTGACGTTCCCAGAGCTTTCGCTTCCGGGTAATGTCTCCCCCGTAACATTTGGCGGTTACGTTCTTTTTCATCGCGCTGATAGAGTCCCGCGCAATGATCTTGGAACCGACCGCGGCCTGGATGACAACCTCGAACATTTGCCTTGGGATCACTTCTTTGAGTTTTTCCACAAGAGACCGCCCCCGTTGATAAGCCTTCTCCTTGCATGTGATGGACGACAGGGCGTCCACCGGCTCTCCGTTAATCAAAACGTCAAGTTTCACGAGTTCGGACGGCTTGTGCCCGATAAATTCATAATTCAACGATCCGTATCCGGCTGTCATGGACTTAATTTTGTCGTAAAAATCCATCACCACCTCGGAAAAGGGAATCTCGTAGGTCAAAACAGCTCTCGTTGGATCCAGATACTCCGTGCTTTTGTAAATCCCGCGCCGGTCCTGGCAAAGTTGCATCACCGCGCCCAAAGTGTCCGTCGGCACCATAAGGCGCGCGAGAATGTAAGGTTCATCGATCGTCTCCATCATCGTCGGATGCGGAAGTTTGGTCGGGTTATCAAGTTCGATAATCTCCCCCTTTTTCGTCAGGATCTGATACACCACGCTCGGAGCTGTAATAATGAGCTCAAGGTTGAACTCACGTTCGAGGCGTTCCTTGACAATGTCCATGTGTAAAAGCCCCAAAAAGCCACACCGGTATCCAAACCCCAGAGAGGCCGAAGTCTCGGGCTCATAAACAAATGAAGAATCGTTCAACCGGAGTTTCGAGAGCGCAACACGCAGCAAGGGAAAATCCTTCGCGTTAATCGGATAAAGTCCGCAAAAAACCATCGGCTTGATTTCCTGATAACCGGGAAGAGGCTCCAGCGCCGGAGCCGCCGCCAGGGTCAGCGTATCGCCGATTTTCACTTCGGCCACTTCCTTGATGTTGGCAGTCATGTAGCCAACCGCACCGACCCCCAATACTTCCACCGCTTCAGGTTTTGGACTAAAAATCCCGATTTCCAGCGCCTCCTGCTGGGTCCCGGTTTGCATCATAAGCACCTGGTCATGGGTGCGGAGCGTACCTTCCATGACCCGAAAATACGTAATCACCCCCTGATAGGTGTCATATTTGGAATCAAAAATAAGCGCCTTGAGTGGCTTCTCCGGATCTCCCTGGGGCGCGGGAATCCGGTCGATGATTGCGTCTAAAATTGATTCCGCCCCCTCCCCGCTCTTCGCGCTGGAAAGAATCACCGTTTGCTCGTCAACGTTTAAAAATTGCGCGACTTCTTTCCTGACTTTTTCAGGTTCCGCGGTCGGAAGATCGATCTTGGTCACCACCGGAATAATGGTCAGATTGCGTTCCATGGCGAGATAAAGATTAGTCACGGTCTGAGCTTGAATCCCTTGTCCCGCGTCAACCAACAACAAAACACCCTCGCAGGCCGCGAGACTCTTTGAAACTTCGTAAGTAAAATCAATGTGCCCAGGTGTATCAATGAGATTAAGCCAGTGGTCCTTGTAGTGAATGCGAACGGCGCGAGCCTTGATCGTAATCCCCCGCTCCCGCTCAAGGTCCATATCATCCAGAATTTGTTCGCGAAATTCCCGTGCTGTGATCGCTCCGCTATTGAGCAAGAGACGATCCGCAAGAGTCGATTTGCCGTGATCAATATGCGCGATAATGGAGAAATTTCTTATCTTCGAGGGTAACATTACAAAGATTTCTTGGCGGCTTCTTTAAATTCGGCAATCACCTTGCCACGGTCCGGCTTTCCAAAAATGGCACTCCCGGCAACCAAAACATCCGCGCCAGCTTCGATAACCTGGGGAGCCACCTGCGGGTCAATCCCGCCATCAACGGAAATCAGTCCCTTAAATTGTTGCCGGCAAACCCTGATTTTGGAAACCTGGGCTGGCATAAACGCCTGTCCTCCGAAGCCGGGCTCCACTGTCATGACAAGCACAAGATCCAGATCTGCCCAATAAGGCGTCAGCGACTCAGCCGNNGGGCTTGAGCGAAATTCCGGCCCGGGCACCCAATGATTTGATTTCGGCAAGACACTTTCCTACGTCCTTTTCCGCCTCAACGTGAATGGTAATCCAGTCGGCGCCGGCCTTGCGAAAATCAGCAATATACCGGATCGGTTGATCGATCATCAAATGCACGTCCAGAGGCAGGGAAGTTACTTTCCGGATCGCCTTGACCACAAGAGGTCCGATCGTAAGGTTTGGCACAAAATGTCCGTCCATCACATCCACGTGTAGAACATCACAACCGGCACGTTCAACATCCCGAATCTCTTCCGCCAAGCGGCTGAAATCCGCGGACAGAAGACTGGGGGCGATCAAAACACGTCTCATTCAATCACCAATCCCTTCCGGATTGCCTTTTGCATGGGCTCATTAACCGGCCCCACCACGGCCAGATTGAGTCGTTGCGTGCGGAAAAGCCTCCTCGCGACTTCCCGAATTTCTTCCTGGGTCACTTCTTCAATTTTTCGCCGGATATCTTCTTTATTGGGCAATTCATTCGCGCAAAGCAGTTTTTCCCCCGCCCATAACAGATGATCCAACGTGTCCTCAACACCGAGATAAACCTGACTCATAAAATAGTCCTTGGCGCGCCGCAATTCCCCGGGCGTCACCATTTTTCGTGTCACTTTGTCCAGTTCTTTCAGAATCACTCGCACGGCAAGTTCCGTTTTGACGGTCTCCACGCCGGCAGAAATGGTAAAGGCTCCGGCATCCGCGTAAGCAGAAACGCCGGATTTGATCTCATAGGCCAACCCGCGTTTTTCCCGGACTTCATCAAACAAGCGGCTTGACATATTCGCGCCCAGAATAATGTTAAGAAGTCCCAGCTTGTAGCGATCCGGATGCATCCTCGCGAGGGCATGAAACCCTATCACAAAATGGGTTTGTTCCGTTTTTTTCTCATGAAAACAGATCCGGGGTTTCGTCTGCCGACTTTCTGCCTTCACAAATCCTAGGCCCTTCTTCCCCTGTCGGGAAGTATAGATCGACTGAACCCGTTCTACCACCTCAGCGTGGGAAATAGTTCCCGAGACCGCCACCAGAATATTCGCGCATTGGTACTGCCGCGTCATGTAAGCCGCCATGTCCGTACGCGTAAGCTTCGCGACCGATTCGGCCGTTCCCGCGACGGACCGTCCAAGCGACTGCCCGGGCCAGAGAAGTTCACCCATTAGCTCGTGCGCGTGGTGAGACGGAAGGTCGTGGTACATTTTGATCTCTTCAAGAATGACCGGTTTTTCGCGATTAAATTCATCCAGCGGCAAAGTCGCGTTCAGCACCATATCCGAAAGCACGTCCAGGGCTCTGGGATAATGTTCCTTTAAAAGCTTCGCGAAATAACAAGTTACCTCTTCACCCGTGAAGGCATTGAGAATACCGCCCACGCCCTCCACATCTTCCTTGATCTGCCGCGTGGTACGATTTTTCGTCCCCTTAAAGAGCATGTGCTCAAGAAAATGAGAGACTCCCGAAAGTTTTCTGGTTTCGTAGCGGCCCCCAGTCTTGACCCCAACCATCACCGCGGCCGAATCCCGCCCTGGCATCGGAACCGTCAAGACTCGAACTCCATTCAAAAGTTTTGTCACGTTATAACTCATTGGGAAACCTTTTTTCTACGAGACCCGGATCCCGGTCCCCGATTGGCTGTCAATGTAACTTTGTAAAATCCTTTGGGCGGCAAGCTGATCGATAACTTCCTTGCGGCGTTTCCGGCTCACATCCCCTTCCAACAGCACCCGTTCCACTTCCTTGGACGATAACCGTTCATCCCACATCATAACAGGAACCGCAAGCCTTGCCTTGAACCATTCCATTTCCGCCATCAACTTCTCGGCCGCAATCCCCATTTCTCCTTTTAATGTCACCGGGAGACCGACCACGATTTTCTCAGCTTTATAAGATTTCAGCAGTTTTTGAATCTCGGAAAGAACCCATTCACGATTTTTCCGCTCGATCACACCGACCGGCAAAGCGATCGTCGTTCCCGCTTGCACCGCGGCGACCCCGATCCTCTTGCCTCCCATATCCAGACCCAAAACAGCTCTCATCCTTTCAGCCTCATCCCTGATTGGTTCCCGTGCTCCGCCACAAGCCTCTCTTTCTGTTTGCGGGACATCTTTTTGACGTCCCGCTCCGCCCGCATCGCGCTCAAAAAATAAGCGTATCTTTTCGCATAGACGAGCTTAAATGGCCCCTTGCCCCGCAAAAACCTGGCCCCCCGCCCGGTCGAATGCTCTTTGAACCGCCGCTTCAAATCGTTCGTAAAACCCGTGTAATAAGTTCCGTTTTTACACTGAAGGATGTAGACGTGGAAGCAAGCTTTCCGTTTGATTTTCTTCACAAGGGCTTATGCGGTTCCGAATGGACCGCCCGGGAAATCCTTTTAATCAACCGCTCCGCCGAAAGAATTCCCTTTTGAATCTCTCGGATGACCGCGCTGCCTACAATCACTCCGTCGGAAATCCGCGCGACCAATTTGGCCTGATTCGGCGTCGATACTCCAAAACCCACCAAGACGGGTTTTGAGGTCATTTTACGTATTTTTTTGACACGCGACGCAAGGTCTGACGGTAAGGAACGCCGGACACCCGTAACTCCGCGAAGTGAGACATAATACACAAACCCCTGGGACTCCCGAACCAGCATTTTCATTCGTTCGTCCGAAGTCGTTGGAGCGACCAAATTCACAAGGCACAGGTTTTTGCGTTTGCATTCCCGACGAAGTAGCGTCTCTTCTTCCGGGGGGAGGTCGGGAAGAATCAGTCCGTCAAAACCCGCTGTTTTCGCGTCCCCCGCGAACTTTATTTCGCCATAAGAAAAAACAGGATTTAAATATCCGAAATAGACTATCGGAAGTTCGCACCCTTTTCTACGCAGGCGCTCAACAAGCCGCATCGCGTCGCGAATGGAAGGATTATGCTTGAGCGACTCTTGTGAAGAGTATTGAATGGTCGGGCCGTCCGCGAGCGGGTCTGAAAATGGAAAACCGAGCTCAATGATGTCCACGCCGGAATCTCGCGCTGAAAGGATTAGTCGTTCTGTCGCGGCAATACTCGGGTATCCAAACGTCAAAAAAAGGCAAAAGAGTTTCCGCCTTTTTTGTCGCGCCTGTTTTATTTTTTCTTCCAACCGGTTTTTCATAAGTGTGTCGAGTTCTTTCATTAAAAATACTGTTGAACCGTGTGAATGTCCTTGTCGCCGCGCCCCGACAAACAAATCACCATCCGATCTGTTTTCTTTATCTTTGGCATTAATTTCGACAAGTGGCCGACGACGTGAGCCGACTCAAGCGCCGGCATAATCCCTTCCAGTTTCGTCAGCAGATCAAAACCCTTGAGCGCTTCCGTATCGGTCACGGACACATATTGAACCCTGCCGGAATCGCTCAGGTGCGAATGTTCCGGCCCCACCGAAGGATAATCCAGTCCGGCCGAGATCGAATGCGCAAGTTGGACCTGACCGTTTTTGTCCTGTAGGAGATAACTTTTCATTCCATGAAGAATACCAGGCCGCCCCGCGGTAATCGAAGAGGCATGATGTTTGGTCGAAACCCCTTCCCCTCCCGCTTCCACTCCGATCATCCGAACTTTTTTATCCTTCAAAAAAGGATAGAAAAATCCCATGGAGTTGCTACCACCTCCGACACAGGCTAAAAGATAATCCGGCAGACCACCGTGATTTTTAAGAAAAGAGGCGCGAGTTTCCCGTCCGATCACGCTTTGGAAATCCCGCACCATCATCGGATACGGGTGTGGTCCGACCACGGAACCAATCAGGTAATGGGTATCTTCAACGTTGGTCACCCAATCACGAATAGCCTCGTTGGTCGCATCCTTCAGGGTTTGCGAACCCGACATCACCGGGCGCACCTCCGCGCCCAGTAATTTCATCTTGTAGACATTAAGCGACTGCCTCTCGATATCGACTGCACCCATGTAAACCACACACTTTAGGCCAAATACACAAGCCGCCGTCGCCGAAGCCACTCCGTGCTGACCAGCGCCGGTTTCGGCCACAATCCGGGTTTTCCCAAGCCTCCGGGCAAGGAGCGCCTGCGCGATCGTGTTGTTAATCTTGTGGGCACCGGTGTGAAGCAAATCTTCCCGCTTCAAAAAAATCCGTCCGCGCTTAAAATACGCGCTCAAATTCCTAGCTTCGTAAACTGGAGTCGGCCGGCCGGCATAGGAAGTAAGATAATGCGTCAGTTCCTTTTTGAATTTTGGATCTCGACGAACTTTCGCGTACGCCTCCGTCAACTCCTCACAGGCCTTCACAAGAGTTTCAGGAACATACCGGCCCCCGTAGGGTCCAAAATGTCCTTTCAGATCAGGCTGTTTCATGTCAGCGTAATCTCCGAAATATCCTCATGATGCACCCATCCATTTTCGCCATTGGTCAGAAGCACCCGACTCCAGTCCGCGCGACGGTCCATAATGAAAACCTTGAGCCCTTCGCCCATTTTAAACGCAATCTGGTCATGTTCGGACGGCCCATACCGCACATTGCATTCATTCGCCATAATAATCGCCGGACGAATCATGTCCACCTGAACGTGCTTCAAACCGGCCAACGCGCCCGTCGCGACAACAAACACGACGAGGGTTTTTCGGCCCATTCCCCAAAAAACAGGTTGTTTGAAAATGAAGTAAGACGATCCCGCCAAAAGAAAAAGGGCGAGAAACACCAGCGCCAGAAAATTAGCTTCCAGCTGAGTAAAATATGAGAGTGCAACCTCCGTCACTTTCAGATACCAGTTACGGTCGTCATCCACCCGGTATTCAAGTAAACTTCGCGCATATTCCAGATTCTGACGAACGTCTGTATTCCGCGGTGAGGCCAGAAGGGCCTTTTCAAACGCAAGAATGGCCTGACTTAATTTCCCCGTCCTGACATACGCGTTCCCCAGATTGTATAGAAAAACCGGATGGCCCGGCTCATCACGAACCAGGGCTTCGAACAATTCCGCCGATTTTTCAAAATCTCCGGTCCGGTAGCACGTATTGGCTTCCTCAAAACGGCTCNNCCTGTGCCGACACCACCCCCGGGAAAACCAAAACCCACAGAACGGCCACCTGCAAGAAAAAACGGGATTTTCGAACCAAGATCATAGCCGTATCCTTTCCAGCCGGTTGACCGTATCCTGAAAGATTTTCATACCAATCTTTTTGGAGGCTTGGGGGATCAACCCCTTTCCGAACCGGGACTCGTCACATAGCTCGTAAAGCTGGATCAACTCCTTGGAAAGCGGATCCTCAGCCCCCAGATGTTGAGCGAGAGCATCTTCAAGGTCTTTCCGGGTCACTCCGTAAGTTGAAAGGTTCCACCGATCCGAAATGTATTGCGTGAGTGAACGCTCAAGCTCGACAAAGAACTTCTCCGTTCCCTTCGCCGTGGATGATCGCGCGAGACGATTGAGTTTCTTCATGTTAGACTGCGCCACCCGCCGGGCCTGTTTACGGCGTTTCAGACCTTCATCTTTTGAAAAAATTGTCTCTTCACGATTCTTCACAAAAAGAGCGACCAGCACGAGGGCCAGGAGAATATTCAAAACCCGCAATCCCCGGTAAAGCAGTTTAAAAACTTTTCCGGGAATCGGATTCGGCAATCGTTCCTCGATAAAACAGATATCCTTGGATTCCAGCGTCACCTTTTTCTGAAACAGGGCCTTTTCCGGAATCGCGTCTGGTACCTTGAACGCCTGTTCCGATTTTTCAACTTCAATCTGAAAGTTCGGGGTACGGACCGTCACGTATTTCTCGGCCCTGGGATCAAAATAACTGAACTCAAGCGGCGGAATATAAGCCTTCCCATCGTTCTGAGGAATAAAAACAACTTCAAAACTCTTGGTCCCTCCAATGACATTTCCCGTTTTAAACAACTGAGAGCTGGTGTCCGCGTCGTAAGTTTTAAAACCCGTCAACTCCGGCACCTTGGGGCGCGTGATCGTCTCGATGTTGCCTTCCCCCTCAATCGTCATTTTAAGGGTCACAGGCTCATTTTGTTTTACCTTCTCCCGGTCCAGGCTGGCCGAAATACGAAACTGTCCGACTGCTCCCTGAAAACTGCCCGGTTTCCCGTCTTCCGGCAAAGGTTTCACGACAAGTTGAAGGGGTGACGGATTCAAAAGCCGGTTTTGCCGCCGGGCGAAAAAGGATCCCCCCGTAAAAAAACTATCGGAAAAAAACTCGTCAAACACGCTGGAGCTCTGCGGTTCTTCACGAATTGACACCTTGAGACTTCCCGGCTGAATGGTGTAGTTGCCGGGCGAGGTCGGGAACAAGGCCATTTTTTTCACGTCCGCCTTGACATATTTTTTCCCTCCAACCCGCACGGTCTCACGGGCAATCTCCCGTTCCATCGGAAAATCTTCGATCCAAAAACCGCTCGTTTCCGGTTCCTTTTCAAACCCCTCGTAGCGGGTGTCATATCGCGTGTAAAGAGAGTAAGACAGTAAAAGCTGTTCATTTTGATACACGCTTTTTTTATCAAGCGCGGCCCGAACAAAAATATTGTCGTCCTCTGTTTGCGACAGAACCGGCTGAGGCGATTGCGCGACCGGCTGAACAGGTTGTCCATACCCCGTCATGGGATAAGGCGAGGCCGCCACGGGAGCCTGCTGGGCCGTTGTTTGAGGAGGAACCTGGCCCGAGGCCCCCATAACTTCCACTGTAATCGGTTCGGTAGCGTAAGGCTGGACCCCGACCTGAACCTGGATGGGCAATATCGTGAAACGACCCGGAGTATTGGGGATCAGGGTATAGTTGAATTCCACACTCGAGGTCGACACTCCGTTGATAAAGGTCATGTGCGACGCCCGACCCGTGTAATAGCTTTGAAATCCGTCCATCACGGGAAGCCGAGGAGCCTGAATATTCATGTTGGGGCTTTCGACCTTGATCTTCAGGTGGATTTCCTCCCCCAGTTGAACACTCCTCCGATCAAGGTTGGCACTCACACGAACATCGTCCGACAAACCTGTCGACGGCAACAGGAGGACACTTCCCAGAATGAAGGTAATGATGGACTTTCTCATGGTTTGCTCAAGGAAGCTTCGATTTTATAGTAATCATAACTTGAAGTCAAACAACGCGTTAAGACAAACGGGGGATATACATCGCCTGCGAAGTATCGAAATCTGACAAAATAATTTACCTGGAAAGATGGTGGACCGGAGGGGAGTTGAACCCCTGACCTCTACAATGCCATTGTAGCGTTCTCCCAACTGAACTACCGGCCCACGTTTCGACTGGCAAGAAAAATATCTGAAAAATCGAAGCGGTATTTTACTGAAGAAGACCACGCTTTACAAGGAAAGCGTTTAAAAAAAGGTTTCAGGATTAACCTTGAGACCTTCCTGATCGCCGGGAATGAGTGCCCACGCCATATCCCAGGCTCCGCATCCCAACCGCGTCAACATCCGGAAACTCCCGTCAAAAAAACCGGCAATATTCCGGAACCCTCGGGGGTTACCATCGTCCGTCTTGTCATAACGGTTGATCGTATAGGGAATCTCGTAGGGGGAACTAATCACATTTTTGAAACCTCTGGTGAAGGTCTGCCCCAACCTTTCAAAATACCCAATGTCACTGGCATGGACACAGGGATACAAAGAAATCAACATCATCAGGGTACAACCTAAAACGAGCTTCGCACGCATGACTACCTCCGTGATTGAAACAGACTAAATAAATTTAAAGTTTTAACTTCCCATCGCCGATGCTTTTTATGCGTAACAAAAACCAAACAAAAGACAGAAAGAAACCAGATGAAATCAGCTTACGTTTGCCCCGCTTGTCAGTGGTCAGGAAGTGAGCAAAGCTTCGTCACCAAAATCCTCTCCATCATGTACCGGCCCAAGCACGATAATATCCAGGCCTTCAAGCAAATCAAATGCCCCAAATGTCACAACCTTGTGACGATCATATTTGAGACACTTGACGGGACCATCGTTAAGTAACGTCTTCCCTACCGTTTTTTCCCGAGACAGCTAAAATCCGTCAGTTTGATCCCAAGCGCGGCGATATATTTCCGAAGTTCGCGCGAACCAAACAACCGGAATTCTTTTTCACGAGGAAGCGTCAGCGAGCTGATCGCGCACAACTCATCATCCACCCATCCAGGATGACACATAACCTCACTGGTTCCCGGCAGTAACGTGAACAAAAGATGCCTCAGCACCTCTTCAGTCCAATAAGTATGCGGATCCAGATTTCCGTAGAAATGATCCGTGGTCTTGATCGGTTTAAACCGATCTTTGATTTCCGGCTCCGACAAAAGGCGCGTCCATCGCACCGGAAGCGCATGTTTTCTGGCAATCGCATAAAGAGCTTCCAGAAACGGAAGGTGATCGTGCATGTGATGATGGACATCGACGTGTGTCGGAAGACGCTTGAATGTCTTCACGAACCGCTGAAGCTGCGCCCTGAACTCCTCGGTGATTTCCCCCACTTTCGGAAAACCTTTTTCAAAATATTCCTTCTGCTTACGAAACTGTCCATTCTTTTGAATAAGCCCCTTCACCAGCGCCTTTTTTGCGACAGGTTCCCCCAATGTAATATTCAGATGGAGTCCCAGTCCCAGTTTTTTTGCATCAAGAATATCGCAAACCAAACTCTCGGAAATAGGGAGATTGACCATGAAAGTCGTGCTGGTCACGATTCCGGTCTCGTGCGCACTTAAAATGGCTTCCGTCACCTTGGGCGTAAGATTACAGTCATCGGCATTGATAATGAGCAATTTTGATGGCATGGTTTCTTTCATCGCGGTTTCACAATCACAACGTTCGCAATGGCGTATTCCCTTTCATGAGCGATGGACAACTCAACCCGATCCCTGGCATCAAGACGAGCGGCCCGTCTCATGGCGGTGGTCAAACTTAAAAAAGGTTTTCCGGTTTTTTCATGGCGCACCTCAATCTCGGCAAGATGCTGGCCTTTTTTAAGCCGGATACCGGTTGCTTTAATCAAAGCTTCTTTCGCCGCAAACCGTGCCGCATAGTGCTCGAACATCATGCGCTTTCCGGAACAGTATTTTCGCTCCGCCTTGCTGAAAACACGTTCGAGAAAACGCTTTCCCCCTCGTTTAATGGCGGCTTCCATCCTTGAAATTTTAACGAGATCGATTCCCTGAAGAATTTTCAATTTCGAATCCTGTCATGTCAAAATGGCAACGATTGCGACGACGAGCGGAGGAACCAGTAAAATAACGCCAAAATCACGAAGAAAGAAAGGATGTAAAAATTGTTAAACCGCCAGAAATCAAGGATCTTGTGCACAAAAGACATCTGCATGCCTGATTTCTTCGCTTTAAGAAGAACGTCATATTTCAAATTGAGCACTTCTTCCTTCCTGAAACGAAGATAAACACCGCCAATCTTGTAGGCATGCAACATATTTTCCTTGATCAGCCGCTCCAATTCATCCTGTTCAATTTCAAGATACTTTTTAACTTCATCAAGCGTAAGCATGTTGCTCATGGAATCACAACCATTTCCCCGCTAACCTGAAGCAGGAATTCGTTTTAGATTGTGGATAAAATCAAACCCGTGCTCTTTCCTGCTGAATCCAGGCATCAACTTCGTTTTTCGAAAAAACCCAGGTTCCGTTTTCAAAGCGCCCGGGGATCTTCCGGGACTGCGCCCACTCCTCAATCACCTTGGCCTCAACTTCGAGGTATTGCGCGACATCTTTTAAGGTAAGATAAACTTCGGAGCCTTCAAAAGCCCCGGACATACTGATATTGCCTTCCAGCACCGCTCCATCGGTCACACTCAACCGGGGCGTGCGAAGATTCCCGCGAATTGTCGCGGGGCCCAAAACAGAAAGGCTCTTGGTCGCGACAATGTCGCCTGTCACCTTCCCGGCGATCGTAATATTGTCCCCGTTGATATTGGCGGTGACCTTCGCATTTTCGCCAATAGTCAGATTGCCACGAGTGTCCAGCTTTCCTTCAAAACTGCCATTAATTCGAAGGTTTACGGGGTCTTTGAACGAGATGGTACCTTGCATACTTGCGTCAACATCGAGGATCTTTTCCTGAAGTTCCGTATTCTTTTTTGCCATGGCATTGGCCTCCTTCGTTGCCGCCCGAACGGACGGTTCGGTATGATCGTTGGGCTAATTATGTCTATTTACCAAACCCTTGTCAATGAATCGGCCCCCAATTTTTCCATCAGCCGCATCCCCAAGTACGCATAAAATCACAGGCTGGGAAGGGAAAAATCTTGGATCCTGATTTGTGCTGGGAAGTGGCTCAGGGAAAGCTTGATACCGAGATTACGCCGACCGCGCGACAAGGAACTGCGCAGCGATCTCACCAGCCAACGACCTGAAGAGCTGGCCCGCGGCGTTAAGAAAGCGCCGCTGCATTCCTTGATCCATCACAATGAGATCGTCCCGAATCTCATTCTTCAGTTCATCAGCAAGCATCAATTCGTCGGAGCTAATCATACCGCGAAAGACTGTTCCGGGCTTTGTGATTCTCGAGCGGGCAAGTCTTGCATCCGTAATCACAAATACACGATCTTCCAGACCTTCCTTTTTAATCAGGGCTTCAGCTCGCTGGACCATATCCGTGTCATTTTTTACCAGGATTGCAAATGAACTTCCCTTAAAAATCGTTTTTGCCATTTCAATCATCCCTTTACGCAAGGCCAGGTCAGAACCCAGAATAAAGGCGTCTCCAACGTCTGAATCAAGGCCAAGAACTCGGCAAGCTGACCCCGCATGGATTTTTTGAACCCAAGGAATCTGCGCTATAACCGGTATGAGCATCTCCACAACATTCATCGTATGAGCCAAAAGCGGGATGATACCGTTCGTAATCTTGTCCGTAACTGCGCGAACCCCCTTTTCAGTGCCTCCACCGCGGCGTTGATTTTCCCGGAAAAACTTTGGCAATCCGGCTCCAATCAAATTATTTTGGAGAGGTGAAACACTCTCAGTATTCGGAATAATTTCTGAATTTTTATTTTCACGCACCTCGGCTCGTTTAGAATCTCCCTGATTTCTTTCCCTTAATATCTCGTTCAACGTCTTCGCACTTTTCTCTCCACTCTCCCCATCTATTTTGACTTTCCCCCGAAAGACACACCCGGCGGTCGGCCCACTCACGTTCCCGTCAATACTGTAAATTTCGCCCTCCATACCCTCAGGCAAATCTTCTCCATTCAGTAGCCAGACGTACTTCGTTTCTCCAGTCTCGCGATTAGTAATCTTGGTACCCTTCTCGAGGGAAGAAACAGAAGTTATCACAACTTTGCCGGCTTCCCGCGCCGCGATGGTAGTGTGAGCCGATCCCCCTGAAACCTTTACGACTATGCCAACCAAACCCTCGATGTCCACTTTACGCGCCTCTTCGGGTGTCATATACATCGTGATAAGCGCGATCCCGACATCCTTTTCACCCGCCGCGTCCATTTGCTTGCGTAATTCTTTAATACCCGCTTCGAGTTCAGAAAACGAATCTTTATCAAAAATAAATCTTACCCACTTCGCGCCGCCTCCTTCTCCTTCACCGCGCATGACTGGTTGTTGTTTGGGAGTGGGCAATAATCCCGGAAAACTCCCGGCCAGATCTATGCCGATATTCTGAAGAACATATATTTGTCCCCCCTCCACGACTCCCTCAATCTGCCG
>DCTJ01000051.1 GCA_002329545.1 Candidatus Omnitrophica bacterium UBA1443 | reverse complement strand
CGCCCAATGCGGCATTGTGCCGGTTCCCGAGAATGAACTTCCTCTGCGGTTACCCGAGATGACTGATTACACCCCGACCGGGTCGGCGGAACCGCCGCTTGCCAAGGTCCGGGATTGGGTTCAGTGCAAGTGTCCCAAGTGTGGAGCGGTTGCGAANNGCAGTGGGCGGGCTCCTGCTGGTATTATCTGCGCTACATCGATCCCAAGAACCCTGATGCCGTGGTGGACAAGAAAAAAGAGCAGTACTGGATGCCCGTTGATCTTTATGTCGGTGGGGCTGAGCATGCCGTGCTTCATCTGCTGTATTCCCGGTTCTGGCACAAGGTCCTTTTTGACCTCGGGTTTGTTTCGACTCCGGAACCTTTCAGGAAACTTGTTAACCAGGGGATGATCCTCGGGGAAGACAACCAGAAGATGTCCAAGTCCCGCGGGAATGTGATTAATCCCGATGATGTCGTGCGGCAGTACGGGGCCGATTCGTTTCGTTTGTACGAAATGTTTATGGGGCCGCTTGAAATGACGAAACCCTGGGCGACGTCAGGAGTTGAGGGTGTTTATCGCTTCCTCGGAAAAGTTTGGCGTCTGTTTATGGATAAAGACGGGAATCTTCATCCGAATATTCAATCGCGCGCTTCTTCCCAAACCGAACTTCGGGCGCTCCATCAGGCGATCAGGAAGGTGACGGAGGATTTGGAATCGCTTCGTTTCAACACGTCGATTTCCGCGCTCATGATTTTTGTCAATGAAATTTCCGCCCATCCCGATCATTCACGGGAAGTTCTCGAGAAATTCCTGTTGCTTCTTTCGGTGTTCGCGCCGCATTTGTCCGAAGAACTCTGGCAAAAGATGGGGCATTCCGGGTCGCTTGCCTACGAACCGTGGCCGGAATACGACGACCAGTATCTGGCCCAGTCGGAATACGAGATGGCGATTCTTGTGGCGGGGAAGGTTCTNNGGCGAAAATGATGGTTTCCGCGGAACTGGGGCAGGAAGAAATCCGGAAGAAGGTTCTTGAACAGCCGCGTGTCCGGGAAATCGTCGGCGAGAAAAAAATTATCAAGATGATCGTGGTACCCGGGAGGAGGACCGTCAACCTGGTCCTGGGCCCGGGATAGTGCTTGTGCGATCGTGGTTAATTGGGTACGATCTGTTCGCTCGACGCCTCCGGGTGTTTTTTATGTAAAGATTTCGTGATTTAGGGCGATGAATGTGAAGACTTCCTGAGATTTGTTCACGCTTAGCCAATGATGGATTGCGCAAAATGCCGAAGGTAGAAATTAAAAAGAAAAAACTTTTGGTCGGCGGCAAAGAAGTTCCTCTTATTTCCGGGGAAGTGCATTACTGGAGATTGAATCCGAATTGCTGGAAACATACTCTTTCCCGTGTCAAGGAGATGGGACTGAAAATTATTTCCACGTACGTCCCGTGGGATTTTCATGAGTATCAGCGCGGGAAATTCGATTTTGCGGGCAAAACCGACCCAACGCGAAATTTGAAAGCTTTTCTGGACTTGACCCGCAAGGAAGGTTTTTGGCTTGTTATCCGGCCGGGACCTTACATCTACAGCGAGTGGCCCCATGACGGGGTTCCTGCTTACGCCTACAAATATCACCGTCTTCATCCCAGGTTTCTTGACTACGCGAGCGTGTACCTGAAAGAGGTTACGAAGGTTTTTAAACCTTATCTCGCGACGCGACGGGGCGGTCACATTATTTTGCTCCAAGCGGATAACGAGATCGATCCGTGGCCTGACGTGTTTGGTCAGCAATATGGCCTGAGTGGCCCTCCCGGGCTTTTTCAGGATTTTATCGCGAGGCTGTACGAAAACGATCTGGAGGCGCTTAATAATGCGTGGGGAACGCGATACGCCTCATTTAAGGAGGCGTCACCTTTTATCGCGACCATGCTCGCGAACGCGCAGGGAATTCCGCTCAAGGGCGATAAAGAACTTAAACGCAATCTCGACTACTTCAAGTTCAAATATGACTACGCCACGAAGGTCGCCAAATGGAACGTCGAAACCTACCGGAACCTCGGGATTGACGTGCCGATCTATCTGAACACGTACCCGTTTTTTTACGCGCATGACTGGTCCCGGCTTCAGTCGGTGTCGGACATGGTGGGAGTGGATTTGTATCCTTCCAATGAGCTCGCCGAAGACGAGTTTGAACACCGGAAATTTTGCGACAAAATCCGTTACCTGTCGAGCGTGTCTCATTTGCCGTTTATCGCGGAATTTCAATCGGGGGTCTGGCATGGTCGCCACTACGAAACCAGCGTGCTGACGCCAAATCATTACCGGATGATTTGTTTGTCGGCCTTTCTCGGGGGCATCAAGGGATGGAACTGGTACATGTTGGTGAATCGTGACAACTGGTACATGTCTCCGATCAATGAATGGGGGCGTACTCGTGGGGAACTTTACGCGGTTTTTAAACAGATCGTTCGCGCGTTTCATTCGCTCAGGCCGACTTCTCTTGAAAAATTGACCGAAGTTGCCGTCACTTTTAATCCCCTCCAGTACGCGGCGCGAACGCTTTCGCATGACAATCCGATTTTGCAGGCCCTCTACCACGGGGACGTGGACTACGATGTCTGTGACCCCCGACAGGCCGTCCCGGACAAGAAAGTGGTTTTTTATTCGGGCAATCAATGGCTGGACAGGATTTCGCACGAGAACCTCCGCCGGTACGTGGAGCGGGGTGGGACCCTGGTCTCGTTTGTGAGTTATCCGAGGAAAGACGAAAATTTTAATCCCTGTCAGGTGACAGGGTTTGAAGACCCCGAACGAATCCTTTTTGAGTTCAAGCGTCAGTTCAAGATCAGGCTGGATAAAGGACAGCCGGAGATTCAGGTCACAAGTTCGGTTTACGTTTTCAAGGCGGATGGTTGCCAAAAAATCCAGGCCGAAATCAAGGGATACGGGAACCTGACCGTGGGCTACATCAAAAAAATTGGCAAGGGAAGGGTGATCCACCTCGGCGTGGATCCTACGCCCGAACTGGTCCTTGGAGTTTTGCGGTTTCTGTCCGTGCCGCTTTTCGCTTATTCGGTGACCCGCGACGTGAAGACGGCGATTTTCAGAAGGGGAGCAAAACATTATCTGGTCATGGTGAATAACGGAAATGAAGACAAAAGCGGTACCGTGTTTCTTCCCGCCCTTGAAAAATGCCGGGGGGATATGATCGTCCGGGACCTGATCACGGGTGAGAAACTGGACCAGACGGGGGAACGGCGCAGGGTTTTTAACGGTCCCATTAACCGCAAGGATGGCCGCGTTTTTGAAATTGCTTTTCGCAAGGCCTGATCCCACTTTCCTGTTTTTCTCAAGACGAAGACCGTATGTGCCGTTCATTAAGTGACGGGAGACGCAATGTACGAATCATTTTTCCACCTGACGGAACCGCCTTTCAATGTGACGCCGGATCCCCGGTTTGTGTATCTCAGCCGGCACCATCAGTCGGCGTTATCCTCCATGAAGTATGGCGTGGACCGGCGGGTGGGGTTTATCCAGATCAC
>DCTJ01000044.1 GCA_002329545.1 Candidatus Omnitrophica bacterium UBA1443 | reverse complement strand
ATCGAAAGTGCTCTTGATAAAATACGGGAGTCCATTCGGGCTCTGCATCTGCGAAGAAGGGCGCTTAGGGAGGTTCTGTTCAGTCAGGCAAACGACCCATTGCCGGAGATCCATAACTGGAAAGAGATTAATCTTGAGGAGCATGAATATCTTGCGGATGAAACCCTGGTTTTATTCTTACAGGATTTACCCGGGGAAGAGTTCCAGAACTGGGTCAAATCGTTAGGGCGTCTTTTAGAATCGGGAAAATCCCTGAGTGAGACCGAGCGAAAGATAGGTCTTTATGTGTTTGAGGAACTTTACCTTGAGAACGGTGATAGTCGTAGCGATTTGGTCAGNNCTTCGCGACGCCCGGGCAGGTTGCCAAGTAGAGAAGAAAGAGAGAGGGTGCAGCGGGAAAATGAGAGGTTGCAACGAGAAAAAGACCTGAATAATTTCTTAATTGATGTTGCTGTAAGATTAGTCGCCTCGGCTATTCTGGGAGCCATTGCATATTTTTGCTTTTTGTTCTCCAGTGCCAAAGAGGGAACAGAAGCGGGAAAGACTCCGGTTGAATCGAGTCCGGCACCGGCGGTTGAAGTGGACCAATCACGTCCGAGGTCAGAATTGCGGGCGGAAAAGAAAGCAACGACGCAGGAACTGGCAGAGGCGGTCATTCGGGACGCGGCTGCTTCCTTGTCTATGGATCCTGTTTTGCTAGAAAAGATTATTAAGCACGAGCGCGTAATTCATGTGACGATACCAGTCCGGATGGACGATGGATCTGTTCGTAATTTTCACGGTTTTCGTGTTCAGCACAACAGTGCGCGGGGTCCCTACAAGGGGGGGATTCGAATGAGTGATCAGCACGATGAGGAAGGAACCCTTGAAGAAGCCAAGGGGCTTTCGACCTGGATGTCCGTCAAAACGGCTGTTGTTGGAATTCCGCTCGGTGGAGGGAAAGGGGACATTTTGGCAAGTCGCGCGTCTCTTTCTGAGGCTGAACAGGCCCGCTTGATCCGGGGATATGCGCGAACGATTATGGAGCAGGAGGGGATCGATGTTTTTGGCCCCTTTTCGGATATTCCGGCTCCGGACATGAACACGGATGGAAAGATGATGGCGTGGTTTGCTGATGAATACATAAAAATCATGGCGGAGCATGAAAAGATATTTGATCAAAGAATTCTGGCTCCGCTTCGAGAGTTTATCGGCAACATGAAAGAAACGGATCCTGTTAAGGTGGAGGTGCTTCGTGAGTACATCCGTCTGACCCAGGATGAAACGATAGCTGGTTATCGACTTGATACGATCGAACCTGCCACAGTGACCGGAAAACCTGCAGGGAAATCTCCCGAAGGAGATTCGATGATATTCCCCGTGGATCCCGCCAATCCCTATCTTGGAGGTTCCCAGGGGCGGGAAAAGGCCACAGGACAAGGTGGATTTTTTGCCCTGGAGCGGGTTCTTCACCACCAGAGGAAGTCCTCAGTCAAGGGGGTGAGTTATGCCCTTCAGGGATTTGGAAATGTGGCCGGTTTTTTTGCCCGTATTGCAAATCGGTCAGGCATGCTTGCGAAGGCCATTCAGTCGGCTTACCCGGCCGGAAAGGATGAAACAGGCAAGACCCGTTTCGTCCAATTTACAATTTATAACGAAAAAGGAATTGACATCGCGGCCCTTGATCAATGGATTTTAAGCGAGTCCAACCGGCTTGGGAAAAAACCGGGCGAGTTTTCGCTGGAGAATTTCCCCGGGGCCCGTGTGATTGCGAATGAAGATTTCTGGAAGCTGAACGTGGACGTGATGGTGCCCGCCGCGACCAACAATGTCATTACCGAGAAGAATGCCGGATTGATCAATGCCCCCGTGATTCTTGAACTCGCGAATGGACCTACCTCGGTGGAAGGGGATAAGATATTGCTTTCTCGCGGCAAACTGGTGATCCCCGATGTGCTTGCGAACGCGGGGGGCGTGATTGTGTCCTATTTTGAGATGATACAAAATTATACGCATGATCGCTGGACAACGGCGATGGTGGACCGGATGCTTTCTGAGCGGATGAGCCAGGCCACGGATGACGCGATGAGAATTATGAATTCTTACGGGAAAACCTTTCGTCAGGCGGTTTACATGTCGGCGCTTATGAAGATTGCTGACGCCCAGATTGCCAGGGATCCTGAATTGAAAGCCCGGTATGAAGACGGGACTATACAACCCTACGATTCTCACGGGCTGTCACGCCGCCCGGAGACAACGAATCATTTGAATTTTCTGACGCAAAAAGACCGACTTGCGGCATTGCTTGCGGAAACCGC
This sequence comes from Candidatus Omnitrophica bacterium UBA1443, assembly GCA_002329545.1. Lineage (GTDB taxonomy): Bacteria > Omnitrophota > Omnitrophia > Omnitrophales > Aquincolibacteriaceae > UBA1443. The sequence goes on along the minus strand of DCTJ01000044.1, from coordinate 33,511 downwards.
GCGAGAATTTAATGCGGAAATCGTGGCAAGAGTTGACAGAATATCGGGGCGATTTTCGAAAGGGGTTGCCCGGAATCCGGTCGTACTGATTACCGGTCCTGAATCTGCCGGTAAGGAGGTGGTTGCTGAATCGATTGTGAAGGAGTTGCAGAGAAGAGAGGATTTTAAACAGTCGGGCCGCAAGGTGCATTTTGTTGATTATGACCTTGTAAATCCTGAGGAATTCGAACAGCTATTGAGTGGTCAGCGTACTCAGTTATTACAGCCACAGTACACGTTTTATGGGATGCCGGTATGGACTCCCATCACGGTGAATGTGGGTGACGTGATTGTGGTAGAAGGGCGTGCCGCGTTTTCTGTGGCCAATCTTAAGCCGAAAGACCAAGGCGCGAATCTGTATTTTGGTAAAGAAGATGTTTACAAGATCTTCGTTAACGTTCCACCGAGTTTTAATTTAACGGTTTCCAAACGGGATCAGGCATTTGTCCCGAAAGGAATGCCGCTGACGTCATTGCATCTCCGGTTTATTCGTGAGATTCTGGACCGCCAGAATCGACGTGGCGAAACAATGACTGGTGCCGGTATCGTGGGCCTACTCGAAGGATGGCATGGGTTAAAGGAAATGCAAAACCGGACGGTCTATCCCCAATGGTCCGCTACCGATGAAACCATTAACATGTATTTTCCGGAGGAAATAGCCGTCATTCGAAACCAGGCGCTCAGACTTTTGGTTCTTGCGTTGAGGCATGCTCGACAGGAGTTGCCGGGTTCACTGATGCTTGCCCGACAGATGGAAAGCGCGATCGCTTTTTTGCGTGAAGTTAATCCGGTTAATCCCGAAGAGCTTCCGGAAGGCCATCCGGTTCGCCAGTGGGCGGTTAACCATCAAGCAACAACCAGGGATGGCTTCGAGAGAAATCGAGGGGGCGGCCGAGATGGATCGGCTCGTTTGTCTCGCGCGGAAGCTCGCGTCAGCCTGGATACCCCAACTCTGATTGGCATGGTTATAAAGATTGTAACGGATTACAGGAGTGACCAGCCATTCCCGTTGGAAGCGCGAAGTTTGCTCTGGAGTGCGAAGGCTGCTATTGGGAATGGTGATTTCGAGGGCGCGATCAAGTCATTAGACAAAGCTAACGTGGCCTTGGCCGGTTTGGCGAGTGATTATACGCGCCGGAGGATTATTCAGTTGCGTGATGTTCTTTCCAAGCGGATTGCTCGTTCGGAGAATCGCTCCGAGAATGGTGAAGATGAAACGATTGAAGAGGGGAGCCGTTGGGGGAAGGTTTTTGAGGCAACCTTTTACGCGGGAAGTCTTGTAATAGCGGCGAACGTACCGCTCCTCCTTTTTGTGTATGCGGTTGGGCGTTGGGCTAACCAGATGGAAGGTTTTACGGCTGTCCCATTCTTTCTCACCATTGGGGGAACCACCGTTATTCTGATGGGGATTGGGGCTGGGATCTTTAATGGATTGCTTTTTGTGGGCAAAAGATTTTTTGGTTTTTCTCCATTAAAAACGGTATTGCAGGATAAGGGCGTGTCTCGCAGGGCTCCTTCTGAGCCAAAACCGGAATCCGATGATTCAGTTTCCAGGAAGAGGAGCGAAGCCCGATCGACTTCCGTTTTGATGGAAGAAATGTTATTTCCAACACAGCTGATAGAGGAGCGTTGGGACCTGAAACAGGTGATCAATCCTTTCATGCTGACTTTGATTCGGGAATTTTATTATGGCATCATTCCCGAACGTGTGCGTGAGGGGATTGAAACGGGCCTTAATACTGCGGGACAAGCGTTGCGAGCCATGATGGAGGCCGTGGGTGTTTCACCGGCTGACGCGACCGGATTGTCGACCGCTGACAGAAAGGAAATATTCCAGAGAGCTCTGGAGATTTTGGGGATCCGGAAACCCTCGGTTGATGTAGCCGATGTGTTTGTTCTTGGAGCAGAGCTTCTGAAGAAGTTGCGGGAAAATGACGGCCGGGGTCTTGTGGCGTTTCGTGAGGCGTTACAGGGTTCCCTGGTTGCCGTTGTTACTGATTCGGAAACGCTGGCCTCAATCAATCAGATTCTTGGAGAGGCCGGACTGGAGCCATACCTTTCCACTCAAAAACTCAAAAACCATCTTCCCAAAGGCGCTGTGGTCAGGGCGGTGCTTCTTGCCGGAGAAACTCTTTCTGAAGAGGATAACCGTTTACTCCGGATTGCGGAGCGAAACATTATCAGAATGACGCAAGGCATGCTGGATCGCTTTATGCTCGTCATGGAACAGATTGTGACAGCGATAATGGGCGAGAAGGCGATCAGCCGAAGCGCCTAAAAAATAGCGCAGAATCGGGGACACTCATTTTAAATCTGAAAAGTGAGTGTCCCCGATGTTTCCCGAGAGTATGGTTGATCGGGAATTTCCAGTTTTTTCTTCTCTCTTTTAATTTTCCCCGTTAGAATACAGCCGTTTTTGTAACTCCTTTTGAAACCAATACCTGGTTTTTGATGTCCGCCGAAAATGAAGTCAGTTGCCGGAGGCTCAATACGATGTGTGCGAGGAAAAATGTTTCCATCCGTTAAAGAACAAATTTCCGTTTTTAAGGAAAATCTTGTTGAGCTTATTTCGGAACGTGAACTTGAAGCGAAACTGACGGAATCTCTTCAAAAGAACCGCCCTCTCCGGATCAAATACGGAGCCGATCCTTCGGCTCCCGACCTTCACCTCGGACACACAGTCCCTTTGCGTAAACTTCGCCAACTTCAGGATTTAGGCCATCAGGTGGTTTTTATTATTGGCGATTTTACCGCCCAGATCGGAGATCCTTCGGGCCGTTCCGAGACCCGAAAAATGTTATCTCCGGAGGATGTCGCGAGAAACGCGAAGACCTACCAGGATCAGGTTTTTCAAATCCTCGACAAGAAGAAGACCGAAGTCCGCTACAATTCTGAGTGGCTGGCGAAAATGACACCTGGGGACTTCCTCCGGCTGACGGGGCAATACACCGTGGCGAGGTTGATTGAGAGGGATGATTTTTCCAAGCGATACAAGGCGGGTGATCCCATTGCCCTGGTTGAGTTCCTTTATCCTCTCATGCAGGGGCATGATTCTGTCGTGGTACGTTCGGATGTTGAACTTGGTGGTACGGATCAAAAGTTTAATCTTTTGGTGGGCCGGGAACTCCAGAAAACAGATGGTCAAGCGCCACAGGTTGTGATGACCCTGCCGATCATCGAAGGAACGGACGGAGTTCAGAAGATGTCAAAGAGTCTCAATAATCACATTGCCCTGAAGGATTCGCCCCGTGAGATGTTTGGCAAAGTCATGTCGATCTCGGATCCCATGATGGAGCGGTTTTACCGGTATGTAAGCGCCATTCGGGTAAAAGAAGTTGAGGCCATTATTCAGGGCCTTAAAACAGGGCAACTGCATCCCCGCGAAATGAAAGCGTCTCTTGCCGAACGGATCGTGGCGTTGTTCCATGGGGCTGAAAATGGCAAGCGCGCGCGGGAGGAGTTTGACGAGATTTTCAAAAAAAAAGGTCTGCCGGATCAAATCCCTACGGTAAAGTTTTTAAAGTCCGAGATGGACATCGTTTCGATACTTGTCGAGGCCGGGTTAGTGGCAAGCAAGGGAGAGGCGCGCAGGTTGATCGAACAAGGCGGCGTGAAGGTCGATCAGGTGACAGTGACGGACGTTAAGCAGGTCATCAAGCTTGACCACGAACTCATTGTGCAATGTGGAAAACGGAAATTCGTAAAAATCGAATCGGCTTCATAATATCAAGACCCGTTTTCTGATTCCCTGAAAAATAACGGGGCGAAAATATGCGTGAAACCGGTCTCCGTAGAAATTTTGCGGAAGATATTGAAATGAAACGTAAGTGAACTGGCGCGTGATGATTGCTGCTCTTAAAAAATTTACTTGAGACTTGATGTGACTACATACCACACATTACATACCACATACTGAAATTATGGTTACCATCCGAAAACCCCGATCAACCGAAGGCTTGGTCCGTTTTGAAAGCGTTACCAAACGGTACGGCAACAAATTTGCAGTCGAGAATCTTTCCTTTGAAATTGCCCAAGGAGAGGTGATCGGTTTTCTCGGACCCAACGGGGCCGGGAAGACCACAGCCATGCGAATTCTCGCGGGCTATTTCTCTCCGACGTCGGGACGTGTCATCCTGGACGGCATGGATCTTTTTAGAGAGCCCCAGCGGGCAAAAAGACATGTGGGCTATCTTCCCGAAGTCGTACGACTTTATCCGGATATGCGCGTCAGGGAGTACCTTCGGTACGTGGCCGAACTCAAGGGTATCAGGCCCAAAGACATACCGATGGAAATGGAAGAAAAAATTTCCCTTTGTGGCCTCACGGACGTGGAACACCGTTTGATCGGGCGTCTTTCCAAGGGATTTCGTCAACGGGTCGGGCTTGCCCAAGCCCTGATCGGGGATCCTCCGGTTCTTGTTCTGGATGAGCCGACGACAGGATTAGATCCGAAACAGATCGCAGAAATTCGCGCGCTCATTCGGGATCTCGGCAAGCGGCGAGCGGTGATTCTTTCGACGCATATTCTTCCCGAAGTGTCGATGATCTGTAACAGGGTCATCATGATTCATCAGGGGAAAGTGCTTGCCAGCGGGACGGTTCGGGAGCTTGAGTCTTGCCTCAAGGATCGTGAAGCGATTTTTGTGACGGTCCCCGGGGCGCAATACCAGGAAACTGCCGAGGAAATTCTTTCAAAGATTTCGGGCGTTGAAAATGTCAGGGTGGTTGAACGCCATGAAAATGAGATCCAGTTTTGCCTGGAAACAGCCCAGGACGAGGATCTTCGTCCCGAAATTACCAAGTTCTTTGTGGAGAGCAAAATTCCGGTGCTTGAAATTCGCCGCGACCAGCTAACGCTCGAAGAAATTTTTCTTAAATTGCTTAAAGATGGCTGGTTCCAACAAAGAACAAAAATCGAGGCAAAAGCCGAAACATGAAAGATTCACTAAATCAAAATCGACACTGCTTAATGACCTCTGTTTTCCGAAATTCTGTTGTGCTCATGGAGGGCGAGGAATGAGAAAGGTTTTTGCGATTGCGCGAAAGGAGTTTGGCTCCTTTTTTCACTCCTGGACGGGGGTGATGACGGCCGTCATGTTTTTTGCGGTGACGGGGATTTTTTTTGTGATCCTGACCCTGAATTTCGCGCAGATTTCCATGGATCCCCGAAGCGCGGGCCTTTCGAGTTTCCCCAATATTAGCCAGACGCATTATGTTTTCGGGTCGCTTTTTTTAAATCTGAACGTCATTTTGCTGTTTTTGGTGCCGCTTATAACGATGCGTTCGTTCGCGGAAGAAAGAAAACACGAAACCCTTGAGCTTTTGTTTACGTACCCCTTGACGGACCTTGAAATCGTCGCCGGCAAATTGCTTGGTCTGATCTGGTTTTTTGAGATGCTCCTCGTCCCTTTGGCGGGTTACGCGCTGGTTTTTTACTGGATCGGCGGAGAGCTGGACTGGGGGCCCGTTTTGTCGGCCTTTCTGGGTTTCTGGGTACTGGGCATGGCGTATCTTTCGGCGGGTGTCTTTGTTTCGACGCTCACGAAAAGTTCGGTCATGAGCGCGGTGGGAACTTTCGGAATATTGGTGATTTTCTGGATGATGGATTTCGCTCCCATGTCGGGAGGGGGAGGCGTGTCCGTCGTTGTGAACGCGATGTCGCCACTTCGGCATTTCAGAAACTTCACGTATGGTATTTTAGATCTTCGTGACCTGATATATTTCGCGTTCTTTTTCTTTTATTTTCTTTTTCTGTCGCTTCGTTCGATTGAAACACGGAACTGGAAAGAGTCCTGATGGAAAAACATTTGTGGGGAAAATCGGCGGACGATTGTTCCCCGGGAATTGGAAAATAAAAAATGAACTTGTAAAACCAGTTCGAAGCCTTCGATACATTTTAAAAATTTTATGAGACGATTTTTCCTTAAATTTCAGCTAGTCCTGGAGGCCGCGCTTCTTTTCGCGACTTTGATTCTCGTTGGCGTGATTCTCGACCGGTATGATTACCGTTGGGATCTCACCCAGGAAAAAGTGTATTCGTTACCGCCCGTCACGTCCGGTGTTCTCAAGGAACTGAGTTCTCAGCCGGTGGAGGTGTATGCGTTTTATCCCCAGGGAGATGACGCGAGGCGTGGCCTCGAGGTTTTCCTCAGAGAATGTCAGCGGTATCATCCGGATCTGCGGTATTATTTTTATGACCCGGCACGGCGTCCCGGGATGGCGAAAAAATTTCAAATTACCCAGCCCGCGACGATCCTGATCCGCGCGGGTGAGCGGGAAGAAAGGGTCGTGGACCCCAACGAAGAGGCCTTCACAAATGCCTTTCTTCGAATTTTGCATCCCCGAAACGTGGATGTTTGTTTTACGAGTGGCCATGGCGAGGTCCAGCTGGCGNNTTATCAGATGTTCCGGGTCGCTCTGGAAGGCTACAACGCCCGGATTCACGAGATCGTGCTTTTACGTGATCATGTTCCGGATGTTTGTCAGGTGGTCGTGGTGGCGGGGCCCCGTTGGGAATTAGTCCCGGGAGAGCTGGCAGATCTCAAGAGTGCTTTTGAACGCGGGAAGGGCGTCTTGCTTCTTCTCGATCCGATGGATCCCGGGACCGGTCAATCGTTTATTGAATTTGCGAAGTCGATGGGAGTTAGCTTGAGTGAAAATGTTGTGGTCGATAAAACCAGCCGTATCGTCGGAGGTGATTTCCTTATGCCTCTTGTCAGCCAATACTTTGTGAATCATCCGGTGTCGAAAACCATGAAACAGGCGACCTTTTTTCCACTTCTCAGGAGCGTTCAACCTTCTTCGGACTCGATCCCGGGGCTGGAAGTGGTTCCGCTGGGGATGACAAGCGCCGGAAGCTGGGCTGAAACAGATTTGGCCGCTCTTGAAAATGGGTACGCGACGTTTGATGTTGAAAAGGACATAGCGGGCCCGCTCTCGATAGCGGTCGCCATTGAGCAAAAAACAGACGATGAAAAACCGGACGCAAGCGGCGTTCAACCGATCGGATCTTCTTTATCGCCCGCCGGAAGAATGATTATGATTGGCGACAGTGATTTTCTGAATAACAGTTACCTCAACCTTTCGGGCAATAAGGAATTTGGGTTGCGGGTTATGCAGTGGCTCGCCAAGGATGAACGTTTTGTCGAAGTTAAAAAGCCCCAGTTCAAGTTCAAGCCCCTGATGCTGGACGTGCCGAAGCAAACCTTTCTCATTCTATCTTCCCTTGTCATGTACCCGCTCATTTTCTTTATCGGGGGCGGACTTTACCTTGTGATCCGGTCGCGCCGCTCATGAAACTTTTCCGCACCCTGGTTATCGGCGTTATTTTTGCTCTTGCCGTGTCAGTTTATGTTTACCAGAGCCGTCTGGATCAGGAGATTCTCTCCCTGAACCCGGATGAAGTGAACCGGAGTTTTACGCTGGGGCCGGATCAGCATGTGGATCGTATCGCGATTCACGATGCGGTGAAAAATACGGAAATTGTGCTGGAACGCGCGGAGGAAGGATGGCGGGTTGAATCTCCCGTGAGTTATCCGGCGGATTCTCGAACGGTCGAAGGTTTGGTCATGGCGGCGCGGTTTGCCGCAAGCCAAACCCGGCTTCGGGCTGAAAAAGACTGGACAGAATACGGGCTCGACAAGCCCGGGCTGGAGCTTCGTGTTGAAACCCGTGCCAAGCGGGAAGGAGTTCTGATTTTTGGAGATGCTTCGCCCGTTGGGAAAGCGCTTTACGCACGGTGGACCGGGGAGCGCGGTTACATTCTCGTCCCGCCGGAGATCAAGTCTGTTTTTAACCTAAGCGTTTACGGTTTGCGCGAGAAAGCAATCTTTCAGACGCCGCCGGCGGAAATGGTCAAAGTCTATGTTGAGATGGGACCGAACGCCTATGAGTGGAAAAAGGAAGGCGGGCGATGGTTTTGGATGGAGCCGATCGAAAAATTTGGCCGTGAAATCGCGGAAGACCGGATGCAACTTATTTTTAAAGGGTTGGCGGGGCTCAATGTGATGGAGTTTTTGGATGATAATCAAAAATCCGATGCTGAGCTTGGTTTTTTTATCATTCACGACAAAATTAAAATCACCCATCATTCAGGGGAAGAGGAGATTTTTCATTTTGGCAACGAAGTGCCATTGAAAAATTCCTATTACGGGAAAATGGAAAAAAATGGCGTGGTGGTCCTGGTAGATCGGATGAAAATAATCCAGTTTCTCGATCTGATGAAGGCGCTCGAGGTTTCCGCTGATCGGACTGTTTCGAGCCACGCCGAGGCATAGCTTTTTTGAGAAAATAGCGGGGGAAATATCTTCCGGGATAGCGCGATTTTCCGAATAAGCACGGAGTGTTCAAAAAACTTATGACCCTTGTTGAAAGAATTCAAAATCTGAAACAGTCGATCAATCATTGGGCGACCCGGAACAGCCATGATCCCGCCCCGGTTAGGCTCGTGATAGTGACCAAAACCGTTCCTCCCGAAATGATTCGCTCGGCCTACGATGCCGGCGAGCGTGATTTTGGGGAAAATCGTGTCCAGGAATGGAGGGAGAAAAAAGAAGAGCTCCCGACTGACATTCGTTGGCATCTGATTGGACATTTGCAAAAGAACAAGGTCAAATATGTCGTGGGCCAAGTTCATCTAATTCATTCCCTGGATCGCCTGGAACTGGCGGATGAGATTGAGCGACAAGCCCAAAAAAAAGGGATCCATGAAGTTCCTTGCCTGCTTCAGGTGAATATGTCGGGAGAAGAGACAAAGTCGGGCATGGATCCTGACTATGTGTCCCGTTTTGCGGCCGCCATGGCTAACCGGCCGTCTATCAAAGTGAAGGGGCTTATGACGATTGGACCTTTTACGGAGGATGAGGCCAGGATTCGTGAGTGCTTTAGGGAAACACGTCGGCTCTTTGAATCTCTTAAAACGGAACAAAGGTCACACGCCTGGGAGATACTCTCAATGGGGATGTCGGCGGACTATAAGATTGCCATTGAAGAAGGTGCAAATATGCTTAGAATTGGTTCTTTAATCTTCCCTCGAAACTTAAAGTAAGGACTTTGTCATGAAGCAAAAGATCGGCTTTATCGGCGCGGGCAATATGGGGTCCGCGATCCTTGAAGGGATGCTTAAAAAAAAGATTGTAAGTGCGTCTCGTATAATAGTTTATGATAAAATTGCCGCGAAATCACAGATGCTTTCCAAAAGGTTTCACGTTGCCAGGGCCGATTGTATTGGTGATGTCTTTCGCGAGTCAGATGTTGTTTTGCTGGCGATTAAACCCCAGGATTTTAAGGAGTTTGCGGCTGAAACCCGAGATTTAATCCGGCAAGGTCAATGGATCGTTTCAATTTTAGCCGGGTTTTCGATTGACCGGATCCGGGAAGAAATGGGGCGGGTAGACGTGGTGCGTGCCATGCCCAATCTGGGTGCCAAGGTGGGGCAATCGATGACGGTGGTCACCGGGAGTAAAAAAAGATTGGCCCTTGCCGAAAAAATCTTTCAGGGATGCGGAGATGTCGTCCGTCTTCCGGAAAAGTGTTTTGACGATGTTACCGCGGTGAGTGGAAGTGGACCGGCGTACTTTTTTTATCTGATGGAGCTTATGTCGGAGTTTGCCCTGCGGAAGGGATTCCCTGCGGATGTCGCAACCCGGCTTGCGATCCAGACAGGTTTGGGAGCCGTGTTGGTCGCGAAAAATTCAGAGGTTTCGTGTTCTCAGCTTAGGAAAATGGTCACCTCCAGGAAAGGGACCACGGAAGCTGCGTTGACGGTCCTCCAACGTCGAAAGTTCGGGAGGATTTTTCAGTCTGCGCTGCTGGCGGCTTCGAAACGAAGCCGGCAATTAAGAAAGTAAAAAAGAAAGACAGGGTGCAGGGTTAGGCGAAACAGGAATCGATACCTTTTCGCTTGGCATCGGTTGTCGGAAAGGATTTATGTTTATTATCGCGGAAATATTGAAAGCGCTGGCGATGTTGGTGAATGGCATTACGACCATTCTGTACTGGTTGCTCTTTGCCCGGATCATCGTGTCCTGGATGCCGGTAGACCCTTACTCAAGCATCGTTCAGTTTTTATATCAGGTGACGGATCCGATTTTGTCGTGGTTCCGGCAAATTCCTTTGCGGATCGGGGCCATAGATTTTTCTCCGATACTTGCTTTTATTTTTCTGTATTTTGTCAATCGGGTGCTTGTGACGATACTTTTGACGATTGCGTATAAATTCCAGGGGGGCATGTAATGGTCATGAAACGGTTTTGCAGGGAAAAGAACGGTTTGATGGATCGGATCGGAGAATGTCTTGCCCACATGAAGGAAAAAACAGATTTTAAACCGGAAATCGCTTTAATTCTGGGAACCGGGCTTGGCCGATTGGCCGATCGAATCAAGCCGGAGCGGATATTTGCTTATAATGAATTGCCCCATTTTCCCCAGTCGACCGTCCAGTCGCACAAGGGGCAGTTGGTGTTAGGTGAGATTGCCGGAAAAAAAGTCGCGGCAATGGAGGGACGGTTTCACTACTATGAGGGGTATTCGCTCGAAGAGGTTACTTTCGCCGTGCGAGTGCTCCGTGAACTTGGAACGAGGAAGCTGGTCGTTTCAAACGCGGCCGGCGGATTAAACCTTGAATACCGGAAAGGAGAGATTGTCCTGATTACGGATCACATCAACTTTATGGGCGTCAATCCGCTGATCGGACCCAACGAGGAAAAACTGGGACCGAGGTTCCCCGACATGTGCGAACCTTATTCCCGGCGCCTGATAGACCTTGCGCTGAAATCGGCGCAAGAGGTTCAGATACCGGTGCGACAGGGAGTTTATATCGGAGTGGCGGGACCCTGCCTTGAAACTCGCGCGGAATACCGGATGATGCGCCATTGGGGAGCGGATCTTGTCGGAATGTCGACGGTACCGGAGGTGATTGTGGCCGTTCACATGGGGATGGAGGTCCTTGGGGTGAGCGTGGTTACGGATCTGTGTGATCCGGATCACCTCGCGCCGTGCGATATTCAGGAAATCATCAAGACGGCGAATGAAGCGGGGCCCAAACTGGATAAATTGATTGCCGCGACAATTCAAAAGTTCTAAGGTTTCCGGGTAACTGGAATAACACACAGAGAACACAGAATTTTTTCATGGAGCGATACTTGCAAGCCGTCGCCCGGTTTTAAGATAAAAAGAAAATACGGATTTATGCCAATCGAAAAGTCGTATAAAAACACACTCAATCTTCCGCAAACTTCTTTTCCCATGAAGGCTAACCTCGTCCAGAGAGAGCCTGAGATTTTGAACCGTTGGGAGACGGAAGGAATTTATAAAAAAGTCCGCGAAAAATCCGAAGGGAAGCCAAACTATACGCTTCATGACGGGCCGCCTTACGCGAATGGCCGGATTCATATTGGACACGCGCTGAACAAGGTACTGAAGGATTTGATCATTAAATTCCAGACCATGCGTGGCTATGATGCGTTTTATGTCCCCGGGTGGGATTGTCACGGCCTGCCGATTGAGCACGCGTGCCTGAAGGAAATGGGGAAGCGCAAGGAAGACGTGGACCGGGTTGCCTTCCGGAAACAGGCTCGTCAATATGCCGAAAGATTTGTTGGGATCCAACGTGAGGAATTTAAGCGACTGGGAATATTTGCCGAATGGGAAAAACCCTACTTGACGATGAATTATGAATATCAGACCGCGATCGCGGAGTCTTTTCTCAAATTATACAGCGAAGGATATATCGAACAGCGGTTAAAGCCCGTTCCCTGGTGCTCTGATTGCGAGACCGCGCTGGCTGATGCCGAGCTTGAGTACGAGGATAAGGTTTCCAAATCGGTTTATGTGAAGTTTAAGCTTGTCAAGGAAACCTTGAATGGGAAGGTTAGTCCCGTAGAAATACACAAGTTCGGAGAACGGCCGGTTTACGTGCTTGTTTGGACGACGACGCCGTGGACGCTTCCCGCCAACGTCGGGATCGCGCTCCATCCGGAGCTTTCTTACTCTTTTCTCGACATGGGGGAAGAAGTATGCCTCCTTGCGGACGCGCGTATTCCTTTTATTCGCTCCCTCGGCCTCAAGTCGCCGCTCGCGGAACCGATCGTCAGTGTTCAGGGCTCTGTTCTCAATCACGCGGAGTATGAACATCCGTTTCTTCCCCGAAAGGGACGCGCTATTCTTGCGGACTATGTTTCCTCTGAAGATGGCACGGGGATTGTCCATATTGCTCCGGGACATGGTGAAGAAGATTATAAATTCGGTCATCTTGAAAATAATCTGGCCATTTTTTCGCCGGTAGATTCAAAAGGCCGGTTTACGGATGAATTCCCTTATTGCAAGGGTGAGCATGTCTTCAAGGCAAATGCGAAGATTACGGATCTTCTCAGGGAAAAGAAGCTTTTACTTCACGAAGCGGATCACGCGCATTCCTACCCGCATTGCTGGCGCTGTAAAAAGCCGATCCTTTTTCGCGCCACGACCCAGTGGTTCATGAAGATTGATCATAAGGATTTGCGTCAGAGGATGCTGAACGCGATCCATCAGGACATCCGCTTTGTGCCCGACTGGGGTAAAAACCGGATTGGTTCCATGGTTCAAACGCGTCCCGAATGGTGTCTTTCCCGCCAGCGGTACTGGGGAGTTCCCATTCCGATTATAAAATGCGCGAAGTGCGCGGGGATCCACCTGGTCAAGGAATCCAGACAGAAGATTCTTGAATTCTTTCGCAATGAAGGCGCGGATTCCTGGTTCGCTCATCCGGCTGAAGATTTTCTTCCCGAGGGGACAAAATGCCCGAAATGTGGCGGAGCTGAATTTGAAAAAGAAACGGATATCATTGATGTCTGGTTCGATTCCGGGGTCAGTCACCAGGCTGTCCTTCGACAATACCCGGGGCTTCAGTTTCCGGCGGATCTTTATCTTGAAGGTTCGGATCAGCACCGGGGGTGGTTCCAAAGCGCCCTGACTACTTCAGTGGCGCTTGAGGGGAAAAGTTCGTTCAAGGGTGTCCTCACGCATGGTTTTGTGGTGGATGGACAGGGGAAAAAGATGTCGAAATCTGCCGGAAACGTGGTGACTCCCCAGGAAGTGATGAAAGAGTTTGGCGCGGATGTCTTGAGGCTTTGGGTGGCGTCTTGCGATTACCAGTTTGACATCCGTCTTTCGAATGAAATTTTGAAACAGCTTGTGGACGCGTATCGCAAGATCCGGAACACCTATCGCTATTTGCTTTCCAATCTTTACGATTTTGACGTCACGAAAGACGCGTTGCCTTTTGAAAAACAACATCCCGTCGATCAATGGGTGATCGGAAAGGCCGACCAGTTGGTCGAAACGGTGACGGATCTTTACGAGCGTTTTGAGTTTCACCAGATTTATCGTGAGATTTATAATTTTTGTGTGATCGATCTGAGCGCGTATTATCTCGATATTCTCAAAGACACCTTGTATACCGCGGCGCCCAGTGCTTGGCTCCGCCGTTCGGCGCAGACATCCCTGCATTATGTGCTTTCGAGGTTGGTCAAAATGACGGCGCCCATCATGCCATTTACGTCTGATGAGGTGTGGAACGCTTATAAGCTTGAACCGGGGGTGCCGAGCGTGCACGCGAGTTCATGGCCTGTTCCGAAGGGACAACCGGTTCATCAAAATTCCGGGTATAAGGATTGGGAACATATTCGCGAAATTCGCGACGCGGTGACTCCTTATCTTGAAAAACAGCGTGAAGCAAAAACGATCGGGGCGGGTCTTGAGGCGAAAGTGCTAATGACTGTAGACTTGCCGGAATCTGCCGACATATTACAGCGGAATGAAAAGGAGCTCGCCCGGGTTTTTGTCGTATCCCAGGTTTCTCTGGATGAGGCGGCTCTCGCGGGCGTGGAAGCCACAGAGATTTTTTCCGCGGTGTTGCAGGCAAAACTGAAACTCAAGGTGATTGTGGCTCAAGCGGACGGGCTCAAGTGTGTGCGTTGTTGGAATTATTCCACCGCGGTGGGCCAGCATCCGGAGCATCCGCAACTTTGCCCCAAATGCATCGAAGCGTTGCAATCACGTTAAGAGGGAATGAGGAGACGAATCCTTATCGTATGATGTTTTTTCATCTTAGAAATCCCAAGACTGTTTTGAGGAAGATCCTGGTGGGGCTGATTCTCTTTTTTATCGGTGCCATGGCGGCCTACCTTGTCTCATTATCCCTTCCTCATGTCGTCGGAAATCCCTGGGGGGCTCACCCGCTTACGCCGATTCTGACGATGACCCTGATTTTCCTCGTTGCCTACAAGCCGGTTGAGAGATGTGTGAAAGTGTTTCTGGAAAAAAATATTTTCCAGAAGAAAAGTTACGCTCAATGGACTTTAATGGAGCTTGCGGANNGTTCGGAGAGGCCCTCCATTTGAAAACCGTCGCGCTCTTAATCCGGGATGTCACTCGGGACGGTTTTGAGATTGCTTCCGCGTTTGGCTGGCCCCTGGCGACTTCACGAAGAATTTTTCTCGGAAATGACTCGCCCCTGGTGCGGTGTATCCACCGGATGGGCCCGCATGTGCTTGTGCGCGGCCCGCTTCTTAAGAGCCTTTCCTGGCAGGAAGCCAATGAAATGGCCCGTGATTTTGACCTGGTGCGTTCATGCTGGGTGCTTCCTCTTTTTTCCAAAGGAGACCTGATCGCGATGATCGCGTTTGGGGCGCATTCTCCCGATACGGTTTTTGATGAATGGGACTTCCATTTTTTCAGGAAGTTTGGTGAGTCGGTCGCGCCCTGTGTGGCGAACTCCCGGTACGTTCAGGGTCTTCGACGTGCCAATTTTGAACTCCAGGACTCACAAGCTGAATGGTTCCAGAAGACGAAAATGTCCGCTATTGAGAAACTCGCGGCCGGGATTGCTCATGAGGTTCACAATCCTCTCGCGATTATTTCAGGGAAGGCGCAGGTTTTGCTGATGCAAAAAAAACGGACCCCGCTGGAACCGCATGTCGAAGAAGCTTTAAACGTGATAGTGAAGCAAACGCGTCGGGCTGCCGATATTACCCGAAAGCTTCTCATGTACTCACAGGATTCCAGGGCGCCCCAGGAAGAAATTTCATTTGAGAAAATCCTGGACGAAACCATTGCTTTGGTGGGGTACCAGGCCTCGCTCGACAAGATTGAAATTATTAAGAAAACGGATCCTTCGCTACCGACGTTTTGGGGAAACACGCAGGAAATTCGAGAAATCTTTCTTAACCTTTTTTTGAACGCAGTTGAGGCCATCGGGGACCAGGGAGGACGGATCCAGGTCGAGGTTCGTATTTCAGAAGGAGAGGATGTTATTGAAATAAGGTTTCAGAATTCAGGGAAAGAGATTCCCCAGGAAGATCTTGACCGGATATTCAATCCATTTTTTACGACACGGCACGAAGCCGTGGGCCTCGGTTTGTTTGTGACGCGTCAGATTGTCAAGCGTTACGGGGGAGCGATTCGCGTGGAAAGTCAAAGCGGTGAAGGGAGTCTTTTTATCATACAACTGCCCAGGACGACTGCCGAGGGTGAAACGCCACGCGCCAGCGCAGAGGAACCGAAAGAAGGAACGATTTTAGTGAACAAAGGGGCATAACAGCCGATCGATTAAACCAGGAGGATCCATCATGAAGAAAAAACTGTTGCTGGTTGACGATGAAGTCGAGATATGTGAGTTCCTGAAATCTTTTTTTGAGGATCGTGACTATCAGGTAGCGACGGCTCATTCAGGCGTTCAAGCTGTTGAACAAGTGGAGAGTTTTAGGCCTGATGTGGTTCTCCTTGATATCCAGATGCCGGAGATGGACGGTTTGAGTGCCTTGCGAGAGATTAAGGAAAAATATCCGAGGGTTAAGGTGATTATGGTGACGGCGGTTGAAACTCAGGACAGGATTGAAGCGGCCATGAGGTTGGGAGCGGATAACTATATCACCAAGCCCCTGAGCCTTGAATATCTCGAAAAGGATGTTCAAGAGAAAATCGAGAGCCTGGCCGGCATTTGAGACACGAATGGTATGACAAATCTTACGCGGACCAATCGGCAGAAAAAAACGGAACAAAAATTTGATTATCAGGAAGCGCTTCGTGACGTAGCGCGGAGTATGGTGCGCCTTAAACGGCCGGATCGGTTACTCAAGCTTATCACCCGTTTTATTGATCGTCAGTTCGGGCTTCATCACACCTCGCTTCTGGTTCACGAACCTTCCAAAAACCGCTACGTGTTTGTCAATTCCAAAGGAGCGCGCCGTGTTCCCGCGGGTCTCCTCAAATTCGATTCAGATCATCCGCTGATTCGCTGGTTTGCGTTGCCGCGTCGAAAAACACCTTTCCAGGAAGACTATCTTTTGTTGACGGATATAAAAAAGACGCTTAACAAGGCCCACTTTCGGCTCGCGGCTGATTCCAGGGCCTCGGAATTGGTGAAAGTCCAGAAGACTATGGAAGTTCTCAGGGTGGAACTGGTCATTCCGGGATATTTTAAAAATGATCTGGTGGGCATTTTGATGCTCGGAGGCAAATTTAGCGGGAGGTTTTTTACGTCTTCGGAAATTCTTTTTTTTCAAACGCTCGCTCATGACTGTTCTATGGCCATCAAGACCGCGGAATATAATCAAAGTCTTCTGGAGCAAAATCGGGAACTTGAAAACAGGCTTCAGGAAATCGAGAAGCTTCGCCACAAAGAGCAACGGACCTATTACGAAATTATTCGCTCTCTGGCGGAAGAGGTGGAAGCCAAGGAACCGACGGTTTTTGGCCATGTTTCGCAAGTGGAAAAGCTTGGCATGATGACTGCCCGTGAACTTGGGATTGATCTTTCGGGACAACATAAGGATATCCTTTCCGCGGCTTTGATGCTCCATGATGTGGGGAAAATCGGAGTGCCCGATCACATTCTAATGAAACCAGGGGGCCTTACCCCTGAGGAGTGGGAAGTGATGAAAAGCCATGTTGAAAAGGGCGCTAAAATTCTTGAACCGCTTTCCGATTTTCGGAAAGTCAAGGAGATCATTCTTTCTCACCACGAAAGGTTTGACGGGACGGGCTATCCCCGGGGACTGAAAGGGGAAGACATCCTTATCGAGGCCCGGATTGTAAGCGTCGTTGATAGTTTCCACGCGATTGTGTCGAACCGTTGCTACCGTGAGGGGAGGTCGATCGATTTTGCCCTTCAGGAACTGGAGCATTGCGCGGGGACCCAGTTTGATCCCCAGGTGGTGGAGGCCTTCATTCGGGTCATTCGACGAGAAATCGCCAAAGGCCGTATCGATGTTGCGGCTCTTCAACATTAAAAAATTTTAAAAGCTTGCAGCCTCTAGATTGCTTCAGTATAATGTCGCCCGCCTTTTGAGAGCAGGAAGGAAGCGACATGCCTAAAAAGAAGAAAGTAAAGAAGAAAGCTAAGAAAACCAAAGCCCGAAGGGTCGTGAAACCGAAAGCCAAGGTTGCCAAAGGTAAGAAAGTCAGTAAAAGGCACAAGGCTCCCAGGGAAAGTAAAGTAGTCCCGATCATGGGTTACAGGGTGGATCGGATTGTCAAGGTCCCCAAGGGCCCCCAGCTTAAAAAAACCCCGTTTTCCAAGTCGGAACTTGGTGTCTTTACCAAACTTCTGATGGATCTCAAAAGGAGGATTGTGGGGAGCCTTCAGTCAATTGAGAAGGAAAATCTGAATACCGGCCGGAAGGATTCCACGGGGGGGGGCTCAGGTTATAGCTTTCACGTGACTGATGCGGCGAGTGACAGTTTTGACCGGGAGCTCAATATCGGGCTTGCCGCGAACAGCCAGCAACTTTTAAATGACATCGCAGTCGCGTTGAGAAAGATCGAAGAAGGCACTTTTGGAATTTGTGAAAAATATGGTATCGCCATACCGAAGAAACGGCTTCTAGCGGCGCCTTATGTTCGTTTGTGCCTCCAGGCCCAGGAAGAAGAAGAGAGGGAGCCTCGCCGCAGTTGATCTTCTTCTACGGACTGGTCGGGTTTGTCGTCTTTCTGGATCAACTCACCAAATATTTCGCGCTGGTTTTTCTTTCCGAGGTTTCTAAACCTGTTCTCCCGAATGTTTTTCACCTGACGCTTGTTCGAAATACGGGCGTGGCGTTTGGTTTTTTGAGCGACCACAGTTCTCTTCTTTTTTCCGTGATTACGGTGAGCCTTGTCTTCCTGTTTATTCTGGTGGCGAGGTCTCATGGAGCTAGTCTTTCTGAAAAATGGGCTCTTAGCCTCATCCTCGGGGGCGCGATCGGTAACTGGATCGATCGTGTCCGGTTGGGTGCTGTGATCGATTTTCTGGATTTTCGTTTCTGGCCGGTTTTTAACCTTGCGGACACGGCGATTACTGTCGGCGTTTGCGTCTATCTCATCAGTCTTTTTCGCACCAGGGAAAAAGAATGATCCCCGTTATTGTCTCGCTCGGTCCCTTGAAACTTTACAGCTACGGACTGCTTTTTGCGGTTGGCATGGTGGTTTCGCTCATCCTGATGCGTCGCAGGGCTGTGAAGGAAGGCTTCCCGGCGCCGGACGACTGCTCGGACATGATGCTCGTCCTTTTGGTGTGGGGAGTTGTGGGAGCGCGACTTTTTTATGTTCTTCAAAACCTGTCCTATTACGCTTCGGACCCTCTCAGGGTTTTTGCGATTTGGGAAGGAGGATTAATTTTTTATGGAGGGGCCGTCAGCGGATTGATCGGATTCATCGTTACTCTCCGGATGAAAAAAATTCCCTTCTGGCGATTTCTTGATTTTATCGTACCCTACATTGCTTTGACGCAATTCTTTGGGCGTATCGGATGTTTTTTGAACGGATGCTGCTTTGGAAAGCCTTGCCATTTGCCGTGGGCGGTCAGTTTCCCGCATTCGGGAGGTCCCGTTCATCCGGCGCAACTTTATGAGGCGTTCTACACACTGCTTCTTTTTGTCTGTTTGCGTGTACGAGGACGACGGGCCCGATTCGAAGGGGAAGTTGGGTTGTTATATTTCATGCTGTATGCCCTGGGGCGTTACCTGATCGAGTTTGTTAGGGAACCGGGACTGAGCTGGCTGGGTTTTACGATGAATCAGTGGATTAGCATCGTGATGATTGTGACGGCGTTTATTTTTTTTCAGGCGCGCAAATCTCAGGGGAGTGCGCGCCAGTGACGACGCGAGGCCGGTTTGACGAATTTATTGTGGATGAGGCCGAGTCTCAATTACGCCTGGATGTTTTTCTGGCCGCTAAACTTTCGGATCGCCATTCCCGCGCGCAACTTCAAAAAATGATCCGTTCCGGCGGCGTGCTCGTGGAAGGGAAAACGGTGACTCCCCATTACGCCGTGAAGGCCGGAGAGAGCATTTCGGTTGAAAAGCTTGAAAGACCACGAGTGGATCTTCCCGCGGAAGCCATCCCGATTGAGATTTTGCATGAAGATGAGGCTCTCATTGTGGTTAACAAGCCGGCTGGAATGGTGGTTCATCCCGCCCATGGCAACCCCAACCACACACTGGTCAACGCGTTGCTTTTTCATGTGCGGAATCTGTCCCATGAAGGGGACAAGGTTCGCCCCGGGATTGTTCACCGACTGGACAAGGACACTTCAGGCGTGATGGTGGTAGCGAAAACGGATATCGCCCACTCAAAACTTGCGAAGCAGTTTAAAGATCATTCGATCGAGAGGGTGTACCACGCGATTGTCCGGGGCGTGATCCAGCATGACGAGGGGGTGATCGAGGAGCCGGTAGGGCGTGCTTTTCTGAACCGAAAAAAAGTGATTGTGAAACCTTCGGGGGGAAAAGACGCCGTTACCTATTTTAAGGTCAAACAACGTTTTTCGAGAGGAACTCTCGTTGAAATTCGGCCCCAGACCGGAAGAACACACCAAATCCGGGTTCACCTGGCTCATCTGGGGCATCCGGTACTGGGGGATACCCTTTACGGAATTCCTTTTCCGTCGATCCAGCGTCAGGCCCTTCACGCATCCTTCCTCGGGTTTGAACATCCCGACCATGGGAAGCGGGTCTCTTTTTCAAGTGAACTTCCCCGGGACATGAAGGAACTTCTTTCTTTCCTGGAAACCCGCCCGTAGTTTTTCTTCCAAAAAAGCGTAGAGTCACCGCGACGGTTCGCTTATAATCATTTTTTCAATCAAAGACTAACCGGAGATCTTAAAGGGTGAATCCTCTCCAAGGGTTGTTGTTCCTATTGACGGTGGGTATTTCTTTCATCGTTATCCTCTACGGCGCCTGGGTTAAAATGAAGTATTGTCGGCCCGGTTTTCTTACCGCCATAACTGGTTCTGAAGTGGCCAGGATGGTTCTGGACAAGATGGGAATGTTTCATGTCAGCGTGACTCCGGTTGAGTGTTCGGACGAAGCGGTGAGTTCATCGGCGTCCGAAGGTCTTTTTATCTCTCGAAAAATTTATGACGGCCGGGATATTCCTTCTCTCGTGCGTGCCGCGCGCGGGGCTTTTCTGAAGGGGCAACTTTCAAATCTGATTTTCTGGACCCACCTTAAAAAGAAAGTTACATTCGCGGCGCAGGTGACGGTAGTATTGGGATGGATCTGCTTTCTGGCGGGTATGTTGATTAGAAACGCGGGGTTTCTGGTGACGCCTGGATTAGGCGCATTTGCCGTAGTCTTGCTTCTGTCTTTTTATGATCTTTCGTTTGAGTTGGACGCCGAAGATCGAACCTCGAGGCTCATGAAGGAGGCGCGTTGTCTGGAGCCGCATGAATGGATGTGTTTCCAAAGGCTGAATCGGGCCGCGGCCCTGGAAGGGTTAGCCTGTCTGGTCCTGATGCCGTGGAATCTTGTGAGTGGTGTGTTAAGGAGAAATCGTCATGGGATATAAAGGGCTCAAAGACTTTTTGAAGATCCTCAAACTTGAAGGTGAATTGGTGGAGATCTCGGCGCCGGTGGATCCGGTGCTTGAGGTGACCGAGATTTATGATCGGGTCGTCAAGAAAGAGGGCCCGGCGCTTTTGTTTAAAGCTCCTGACGGATCAGACATGCCGCTTGTGATTAATTTGTTTGGCAGTGAAAAACGAATGGCCATGGCGCTGGGGGTTAAAAAACTTTCTCAAGTGGCAGAACGGATCGAATCTCTCCTGG
Source organism: Candidatus Omnitrophica bacterium UBA1443 (assembly GCA_002329545.1). Classification (GTDB taxonomy): domain Bacteria; phylum Omnitrophota; class Omnitrophia; order Omnitrophales; family Aquincolibacteriaceae; genus UBA1443. The sequence continues at coordinate 12,411 of DCTJ01000044.1, read as the reverse complement.
ATTCCAAAGTTCCGGAAAATATGTGGGAAAAACTGGGGATGCTTCCCAAACTTTTTGAGCTGAACGCCCTTCTTCCCAAGATAGTCAGCCGGGCGCCGTGTCAGGAGGAGATTGTTTATCAGGGGAAGGGGCAGCTTCTGGGCCGCTTGCCCGTGTTGCAATGCTGGCCGAAAGACGGAGGAAAATTTATCACGCTTCCCATGGTTTTTACGAAAGATCCTTTGACCGGAAAACGGAACGTCGGGATGTACCGAATGCAGGTTTACGATGATGAAACCACTGGCATGCATTGGCATGTGCATAAAGACGGGGCGGAACATTTTCGAAAACTCACGCGGGGAAAGAAAGAGCGGCTTCCAGTGGCCTGCGCGATCGGGGCGGACCCCGCGACCATCTTTTCCGCGGCCTGTCCTTTGCCTTACGGAATGGATGAATTAATGCTGGCTGGATTTTTGCGTCAAAGTCCCGTCGAGCTCGTAAAATGCAAAACGGTTGATTTGGAAGTCCCGGCTGACGCCGAAATTGTGCTTGAAGGTTATGTTGAAGAAGGGGAAATGCGGCTGGAAGGCCCCTTTGGTGATCACACGGGATTCTATTCGCGAGCGAAAGAGTTTCCGGTTTTTCACGTGACGTGCATGACGCATCAGAAAAACCCGATTTATGCCGCGACGGTGGTCGGTCGTTCTCCCATGGAGGATTGTTACATGGGGCGCGCCATCGAGCATATTTTTCTCCCAATGATCCGCAAGCAATTTCCGGAAATTGTGGACATGCATTTGCCGTGGGAGGGAAGTTTTCATAATTGCGTGATTCTCGCGATTCAAAAGCGTTATCCGGAACAGGGGAAGAAAGTTATTCACGGAGTTTGGGGACTGGGACAGCTTATGTTTTCCAAGATGGTGATTGTGCTGGATCAGGATTCTAATATCCGGGACATGCGCGAAGTTGCGTGGCGCGTGCTGAATAATTTTGATCCTAAACGCGATATCGTTTCAAGCGAAGGGCCGCTGGATGAGCTCGACCACGGCGCGCCGCGTGATTTTTCGGGTTCCAAGATCGGTATCGACGCGACCCGGAAGACGGCTGCGGAAGGGATGGAACGCCCCTGGCCGGAAGATATTGTGATGGATGATGAAATAAAAAAACGGGTTGAGTCGCGTTGGAAAGAATACGGGCTGGATCCCCGATACTTGTCGTAACATATGCCGGCGCCGGGCATCGGTCTTTCAGCGGCTGGTTTTTTTGATTCGCCCCGAACATTGATCTCAAAGGCATGATAAAAAAAATCAAAGTTTTTTTTCTGGACATCAAATTCGAGCATTCGCTCTTCGCCCTTCCGTTCGCATTTTTGGGATTAATTCTTGCCGAGCGGGGGATGCCCTCGCTTTTTCTTTGGGTCTGGATTACGGTAGCAATGGTGAGTTTCCGGACTTTTGCCATGGGGTTGAACCGTTTTCTGGACGCCTCGGTCGATGCCATGAATCCCCGGACCGCGGCACGCGCCATTCCTTCCGGACAATTGTCCAAGCGTTGGGTGGGCGTGATTTTGATTGCTTCAGCTCTGATTTTCGAGTTTTCTGCGTTCAAGCTTGGGCCGCTTTGTTTTTTGCTTTCGCCCGTGCCTTTTATTCTGGCGGCAGTGTATCCACTGATGAAAAGGTTTTCGTATCTCTCGCATTTTGTGCTTGGAAGTGTTCTGGCGATTGCCCCTTACGGCGCCTGGATTGCGAGCCGCGGCAGTTTGGATCTGGCGCCGACCTTCCTGTCGCTTGGGGTGATTTGCTGGGTGGCGGGATTTGACATGGTTTATGCCTTGCAGGACGTGGAATTTGACCGGAGGACAGGTTTGCACTCTTTTCCTGTCAAGTTTGGGACGGCGGTCACCCTGACGACAACGCGATCCCTGCATTTTTTAAGCGTGATTTTCTGGATCCTTGCCGGTTATTGGAACGGGCAAGGAGTGGTTTTTTTTGTAGGGATACTGTGCGCGGCGATTTTTTTAGGCCGCTCACATTATCTTATCCGCTCCTATGGAATTGCCAGAATCAATGAATCTTTTTTTGTCATGAATGTGTTCGTCAGTGTGGGGTTGTTGATCGCGACGGTACTGGATCAGGTGATTTAAGCTATGTCGAAATTGTCCGTTTATCGAATGAGGCCTGAGCATGAACTTTATGTCGCCACGGATTACAGGATCCTTTATCAGGACCCTTCGTTCCTCGTGGTCGATAAGCCCGCCCCGCTTCCGGTCCACCCGGTCGGACGATTCAGGGAAAAGAATCTCCTGAGTCTGTTGNNCTTCCGGAGGAGATGATCTGCGAATTGTTAACCGCCTCGACTCGGAAACTAGTGGTCTTGTGTTGGTGGGGCGATCAGCCGGGGTGACGGGAAAACTCGGAAGCCTGTTTGAAAAACGTCTGGTTTTAAAAGAATATCTTGCGATTGTACTTGGAAGTCCGGCGGTTGACCGGGGAACCATTGAAGTTCCTCTGGGGCTGAAAGGCGGGGGAGTTCACAATATCCGGTGTTTCGATGCCAACGGTCAGGCCGCAAAAACCGACTATGAGGTCCTCAGACGCATGAGTGGGTACTCGCTTCTCAAAGTGATTCCGCGTACGGGCCGCACTCATCAGATTCGGGTCCACCTGTCTCTTCTCGGTCATCCGGTCGCAGGAGATAAAATTTATATCGATCCTTCGGTTTTCGAACGCTATATTGACCAGGGATGGCAAGAGGACATGCGACCCATAGTGAAATCGGAAAGGTTGCTTCTCCATGCTTCCCGGCTGGAATTTCGGCATCCCGAATCGAACGAGGTTATGACCTTTGGTTCGGATTTGCCGGCTTGTTTTCATTCTTTTTTGAATCCAGGGGTTGATCTTGACGAGATCGTGTAACTTTTAACCGGTAAGAGGAAACATGAAACCCTATATCGTGGCGATCAGCGGTGCGAGTGGCGTTATTTACGGTGTCCGTTTGCTGGAGATACTGCTTGAGCAAAACATACCGGTGGAACTCGTGGTGTCCGATACGGCCCGGGTCGTGATGCGGGAGGAAAGGAGTTGTCCGGAGGTGGAGAAGTTTTCCGTTTTTTGCGAAACGGGGGAGACGCCACCTTTCTTCGCGAAAAAAGGGTTTGCCCCCATGACGGTTCACGGTTTTCACGATTTTACGGCCTCGATCGCGAGCGGTTCGTACCCGGTCGCGGGAATGGTGATCGTTCCCTGTAGTATGGGAACCCTTGGCGCTATCGCATCAGGGCTTTCCCGGAATCTGATTCACCGGGCCGCGGACTGCGCCATCAAGGAAGGTCGCAAGCTGGTCCTGGTGCCCCGGGAAACTCCTTTATCGGCTATCCACCTTGAAAATATGCTGAAACTCGCGCGGCTTGGGGTAAAGATCGTGCCGCCGATGCCGGCATTTTACGGCGCGCAGCAGACCGTCGCCGAAATGGTCGACTTTGTCGTCGGGAAGGTCTTGGACCAACTTGAAATCCCGCACGCCCTTTATCCCCGGTGGGTCGGAAAAGGCAGCCGCGTTTCGTCGTTTATGTCCCGCGAGGATCCGAATTTGGGTCCGGATCACCTGGCCCGCGAGCCGATGGAATGAGAATAAAATGAAACGCCCCCTGCGGATCGGGATGATCCGCTATCTCAATTGCCTGCCATTCTATTTTGAGCTTGAAAAAAAATGCGGAGAACAAGGGCTTGAAACAAGCTGGATGGAAGCAAGTCCGGCGGATCTTAATCGTGCTTTGGCCGCGGGGGAAATTGATCTGGCGCCCGTTTCCTCCATGGAATATCTCCTGAGACAAAAAGATTATTTTCTGCTTCCGGGTATTGGCATTGGTTCGGATGTTTTTGTCCGCAGTGTGATCCTCTTTTCCAAAGTTCCGCTGAATGAATTGAATGGGGAAACGATCGCGGTGTCGCGTGAGAGTCTGAGTTCAGTGACCATGCTCAAAATTCTCATGAAACGCCGCTTGGGATTTAAAAACGAATGGGTGAGCGTTCCCCAGGATATTGATGACGCGTTTCAGCGGTATCGGGCCGCTTTGATGATCGGGGATGTCGCTCTTTTTTATGAGCCGGAGAATTGGGTTTACAAATATGATCTCGGGAAGCTGTGGAGGGAATGGACGGACACGCCGTTTGTGTTTTCTCTCTGGACATTGAGACGGGATTGTGCTTTGGAATGCGGGGCGGAGTTGCGAAAATTTTGTACCCTTCTTAAAGAAAATCGNNAATGCCCTTGGGGTCATGCCAGATGAGAAAAAGTTTGTCTCCATGCTCGGGTACTTCGTCAACCTGCGTTATGATCTTGATGAGGAAATGATTCGCGGGCTTTTGCGGTTTTATGATCTGGCTTTCCGGGAGAACCTTGCTCCTGAGCCGAAACCACTGGAGTTCTTTGAGTAGCGAAAAATTTAACAGTCAACGGCAAAGTTAAATTTAAAATGAAATCATTGCGACTTGCGCGGGAAAAATGATATGAACAGCCATCAACAAATATTGCGAAAACGATTGGCGGGGGAACGATTGACTCTTGAAGAAGGAGTCGAGCTCTTTTCCTGTGACCTTCTTGATCTCGGGATGGCGGCGCAAAAGTTGACGCCGCGGGTTTCTCCACGGGCCGTTACGTTTGTCGTGGATCGTAATATCAGTTATACGAATGTTTGCACTATTGGCTGTGATTTTTGCGCGTTTCATTGCCCTCCGGGATCACCTGAAGCCTTTGTCCTTCCTTTAGGCGTCATTCTCCGTAAGGTTCAGGAGCTCGCGGACGAAGGTGGAACGCAGGTTTTGATCCAGGGAGGAATCCATCCTGATTTGGAGCTTGATGACTATCTGGCCATGGTCCGGGCCATTCACGAAAAGTTCCCCCAAATTCAGATTCACTCGTTTTCGGCGATTGAAATGGATGTCTTGTCGAAGAAAAGCGGGGTTGAGCTGCCGGACCTTTTTCGGATGTTCAAAGCGGCGGGTCTGAACTCTTTGCCGGGCGGGGGCGCGGAAATTCTTGTGGAACGCGTTCGTCAAAAGATCAGCCCGAAAAAGATTTCTGCCGAGCGATGGCTTGAAGTCATGGCCATGGCGCATGAGGCGGGTCTCAAAACAACAGCGACGATGGTGTTTGGGCATATTGAAACGAAAGAGGAAAGAATCGTCCATCTCCTGAAACTTCGCGAACTTCAGGACAAAACGAATGGTTTTCGTTCCTTTATCCCCTGGAGCTTCATTTCAACAAACACGGCGATGCAGGGCATTCGATCGACGGGAGGGGACGATTATCTCCGGACCGTCGCTATTTCCCGGATGATGCTGGACAACATTGAACATATTCAGGCGGGTTGGCTTACGGAGGGCATGAAACTCGCTCAAATTGCTCTGGCATTCGGATGCGATGATGTGGGAGGAACGCTGATTGAAGACAAGGTTCTTGAGCCGACCGGGATCAAGGTGACGACCCGCAGGGAGGATCTCATCCGGCTGATCCGTGATGCGGGATTTGTTCCCGTCCAACGAAATACGGATTATGAAGTACTAAAAACTTTTGATGAAGCGGATGAGAGAATTCACTTAAAATAAAACAATTGTCTACTTTTTTCAGGAGTGATTGAACAATGCAGAGAAGTTCCCATCAGGAGGTTCAGATTGAACCGGTTCTGGACACGGTTCAGATGGCCGAGGTAGCCCGACTTGCTTCCCTGATATGGCGTGAATGTTACGCGGGGATAGTCCCCTCTGAACAGATTGATTTTATGCTGAAAAACTTCCAATCCGAACGGGCGATCGCGGAGCAAATTCAGCGGGGGTATCGTTACTTTCAATTGTCGCGGGGAATGGAGATTCTCGGATATTTCGCGATACAGCCACAGGCGGAGGGACGACTTTTTTTGAGTAAAATCTATCTCAGGGCCGAGGAACGCGGAAAAGGGCACGGAAGAAAGATGATGACTTTTATCGAGGGATGGGCCGAGCGCGAAGGGTATTCCGAAGTCACTCTGACTGTGAATAAACAAAATAATAGAGCTATTCGGGCTTACGAAAGCATGGGATTCCGGATAGCTGAATCGATCATTCAGGATATTGGCGAGGGGTTTGTGATGGATGATTACAGGATGACGAAGAGGTTGTCATGAAAGACAAAAGTTATACGGCGCCGGAAAAGGCATTCATTCGAAGCTCTTTTAACTCAATTACGCCACGTTACGATTTCCTAAATCAAATCTTGAGCTTTGGAATGTCGGAACGCTGGCGTCAGAAGTCCTGTGAAATCCTTCTTGGCGGGGAGGTGGGTGATCGGCCGCGGGCGAAGACCATTCTTGATCTTGGGTGCGGGACCGGAAAATTTCTGGAATGTTTTTTGAAAGCGAGAAAATGGGATTTCGCGGTTGGGCTGGATTTTTCTTCTGAAATGCTTAAGAAGGCGCGCGAAACAGTTGAGGGGGCAGCGGTCTGGATTGAAGAAGATTTTGAAAAACTTCCTTTTCTAGAAGGCAGTTTTGATCTGATTATTTCGGCTTTTACGTTGCGAAGTGTTCAGGATGTGCCGGCATTTTTGAAAGAAATTAACCGCGTTTTAAGCCCCGGCGGGAGGGTGGCCCTTTTAGATCTGACACGTCCCCGAGGTATCACCGCTTTCTTTTTTTATCCGTATCTCAGGTGGATTTTGCCCGCGCTCGGAGGGATCATTTCGGGAAATCACCAGGCCTATCACTTTTTGTCCTCATCGGTGCGGGGTTTTCAGCGACCCGAGAAGACGGTGGATTTGATGGAAAACGCCGGATTGAGGAATATCCGATTAAAACGTTTTGCTTTTGACGTGGCGACGCTTATCATAGCCTCAAAATGATTTTCATTTTGAGGCCCCCGCGAATTATTTTCTCAGCTGGTTTTGTTGGTGAAAAAATAGCAAGGGGCAAATTACGGGAATGTTTTGGGATTAGTGGATATTATGAACATAGAATCGAAATTGCTTGAACTGGGGCTTTCGTTACCTCCCGCACCAAAACCTGTCGGACTTTATAAGCCTTTTGTGGTCTCTGGCAGTCTCGTATTCCTGAGCGGACAGATTTCCAGGGATCGGAACGGAGAAATTCTGGCGGGGAAGGTGGGAGATGACCGGACGATTGAGGAGGGGAAAAAGGCGGCCGAGCTTGCCGTGTTGAATGCCCTGAGTGTTGTGCATCATCTCGTAGGGTCGGAAAGGATCGCGCGCATAGTCAAAATGAACGGGTTTGTCCAGACGGCGCCGGATTTCCACGAAGTTCCCGCCGTCCTGAACCGGGCATCGGAAATTCTTGGAGCGGTATTGGGAGAGGCGGGAAGTCATGCCCGCTCCGCGGTGGGGGTGGCCAGCCTTCCGATGAATGCCACAGTTGAGATTGAACTGATTCTCGAATTAAAATAAAAGGGAACAAAAACGGTCCCTTGGCCGGGGGAGGAGTTTTACATCATGAAAGGTTTCATTCGATTTCTCGTAATTTTTGGAAGTATCTTGCTCTTAAGCGCTTTTCTCACCCCCCTTCTTTATGATTTTCTTCCGTTTAAATTCGAGAGGATTTTCAACCGATTGGTGATGATCGGGACATTGCTCGCGATTGTCATTTTCGTCAGGATCAAAAAAGAAACGTTGCGCCGGTTTGGCCTGCTATGGGAGAAAAACAGTCTCTCTCTTTTGGCGATGGGTTTTTTGGCCGGAATTCTGACATTGTTACTCACCAGCGCGCTGAATATTGTTTTTAATAACGCGCGATTCGTGATCCCGTCACTATCCCTGATGGACTGGGTCTCGAAAGTCTCGCTCGCGCTGGCGACGGGGCTTCTGATCGGTGTGATTGAGGAGTTCTTTTTCCGGGGCTTTATTTTCCGCTTCCTTCAGAAGGCGTTTAAGAATCGTGTTCTGATAGCGGTTCTTGTCACCTGTGTTTTTTACTCCCTGATCCATTTCATTGGAATGAAAAAAATCTTTATCGGTCCGGATCCGGATTTTATCGATGGGTTGAAGCTGATTGGGGCGCCCTTTGTTTCGCTCGCTGAGTGGCCAAGATTTTGGCCGGAGGCCGTGGGGCTTTTTCTCTTCGGATTTGCCCTGAATACGGCGGCCTATAAAAGCGGTTCTCTTTATCCCTCGATTGGTCTCCACGCGGGATGTGTCTTTTTCATCCGTCTGGACGACCTTTTTATCAAATTCCAAGGTGAACGGACGATGTTTTGGGGATCCAAGCTGGTTTATGACGGGGTGATCGGGTGGGTGTTTCTTATGCTACTCGCGTGTATTTTGTATCGAACGCTCAGGCCTTCTTCGGTGGCGGCAAAATCCTGAGCTGAAAAATTAAATGAGAGGTGTCGAATGTCAACTTCCCAGCATTTAACGCGTGAAAAAGTTATGGAATGTCTCAAGCGAGTTGGGGAACCCCTGCTGAAAAAAGATATGATGTCTCTCGGACTTGTGAGAGAAATCAGCATCGATGAAACCCGTGTGTTTCTTCACATGGAGGACCCCTCGGGAGATTCGAAGATGCTCGACGCGCTTAAGGCTGAAATCGGGCGTGTGCTTCAGGAATCGGGCGCGACGAGTGTCGAAATCCAGTTTTCGGGAAAATCACAGGGCGGTAAGCCGACGGAATTTCGTCCCGGGCCCATACGAGGTGTCAAGCAGGTGATCGCGGTCGCGAGCGGAAAAGGGGGCGTGGGAAAATCCACGGTGGCTGTTAATCTCGCTCTCGCGCTCGCGAAAATGAATTCTAAGGTGGGCATCATGGACGCTGATATCTACGGGCCCAACATTCCTTTGATGCTGGGAGTGCGAAATGATCAACAGCCGGAAGGGACGACGGAGAACAAGATTTTGCCGCTGGAGGCACACGGGATCAAGGTGATTTCCATCGGGTTGTTTACCGATCCTGATAAGCCCATCATCTGGCGCGGACCGTTGCTTCACAAGACAATACAGGAATTTTTACATCGTGTGGAGTGGGGGGAACTTGATTATCTCGTGGTGGATCTTCCGCCCGGGACAGGGGACGTCCAGCTTTCCCTGTCACAGTGGACGCATGTTTCAGGCGTGGTCGTTGTAACCACGCCGCAAGAGGTGGCCTTAAGCGATGTCCGAAGGGCGGTCAATATGTTTCGTCAACTTGAGATTCCGATCCTGGGGATTGTCGAAAACATGACGGGTCCCGTGTTTGGAAAAGGGGGAGGAGAAAAAATGGCGGAAGATTTTCAAATCCCGTTTTTGGGAGACATTCCGCTGGATGCTCAAGTTCGGAAGTGTGGAGATTCCGGTGTCCCGCTTGTGNNCGCTTTTTAAACATAGCGGAGGCTTTACGGGAATCTTTTTATAAAAATATCAAGACCGATTCCGCGCCTGACGAGGAATCGGATAAGGAGTATTTTTATGGCCAAGAAAGTAGTTAAAAAACGTTCAGAAGCTGACCCTTTCCCGAAATTGGTTGAGCAAATGCTCCGTTTGCTCGGCGAAAATCCCAAGCGGGAAGGATTGTTGAGAACCCCGGTGCGCGTGGCCGAGTCTCTTCGCTATCTTACCGAGGGATACCGGACTGATCCGAAAGAGATCCTTCACGAGGCCGTTTTCAGGGAACCCTATGATGAAATGGTGATCGTGAAGGATATTGAGATTTTTTCACTCTGCGAACATCATCTAATCCCTTTTTACGGGAAAGCTCATGTGGCCTATATTCCGAACGGGAAAGTCGTAGGTCTTTCCAAGATCCCCCGGCTCGTGGAAGTGTTTTCCAGGAGGCTCCAGATCCAGGAGCGGCTCACCACGCAGGTGGCAGAATGTTTGATGAGCGTTCTGAAACCCAAGGGAGTAGCGGTCGTGATCGAAGCGCTACACCTTTGCATGTGCATGAGAGGCGTCAAAAAAGGTGACGCCTATACCGTGACAAGTTCCATGCTTGGCGCCTTTCGCAGGGACGCCCGCTCTCGCAGTGAGTTTCTGAGTCTCGTCCGGCTCAAAAGGGAAGAATAAAAACTGCTACATACCGGAAGGCGGCAGAAATTTTCTTGTGGCAGGGAGCGTGTGGCGCACGGCTAAGAAATGAGCTTCTTTTCCGTCCCTGGATTTTTTTATGGAGAGCTAAAGGAGGGAACGGTATAATGATGCGTTGGCGTGCAATGATTGAAATTTAACGGGAGGAAGAACATGAAGAATAAAAAACAAATAATATTTTACGGAATGATTGCGCTACTGTTTATGCAAATACCGGTGCTAAAGGCAGACTCAGAGACCAAGATCAAGAGAGAATTTCAACTGACAACTTATTACCCCGCGCCGCATGGTGATTATGAAAATATCAATACGACCGAAGATACCCGACTGGCGACCTCGTCAGGAAATGTCGGGATCGGGACCACGTCTCCTCACAAAGATGCCAAGCTTGAAGTCAACAACACACTGCGTTTGACACCTGTCACGGGCAATGCGGCGGCACAAAAGGGAGGAGCGGAAGGTGCCATTCGGTATAGTAAGGACGCAGGCGGTGCAAATGTTGGCGGATTGCTTTATAAAAATGCCAGCGGCTGGATGCCTTTGGCGGGTACTTCTCAAGGACAAGGAACGGTGGTTACCCGCTGGAATCATGCTGGCACACAGATGGCTTTGAATGGTGGCTACACAAAAGGTGTTTCTATAGGAGAACATTTGTTTTGTGCTATTGCCAATGTTCAAAATGCAGAAGATCGCCATTATTGCAGAGTTTATAAAAGTGGGAAAAACTGGTACATTGAAAATCATAAAACAGCTTGCCAGGCGGTATGTCTGGATTAGAGGTGTTTTAAGTGAGTGTAGCCAGGAGATTTTGTTTAAGAAATCGTTTGGTCTAGCTTCTTTTCCAGTTCCGCGACTTTTTTCTTGAGCGCGCGGACGTCATCGAGGGTTTCCGCGGCGCGGAGTTGCGCGCCAAACTGTTTGCGCATTTCCTGGTAGGGACGTGCCGGCTGTCCGAAATAGACCTGCTTTCCGGGAACTTTTTTATTGGAAGGAAATCCGGCTCCGGCGCCGATCATGGCCCAATCCCCGATTTCCACATGGTCACCGAGGCCGACGCTTCCGCCCATGGTGACGTGGGCGCCGATCTTGCAACTGCCTGAAATGCCCGTTTGGGCCGAAATGACCGTGTGGGGTCCAATGACGACGTTATGGGCGATTTGCACAAGATTATCGATTTTGCAGCCCTTGCCGATCCGGGTTGATCCGAGAGCCGCCCGGTCGATAGCGCAACAGGCCCCAATCTCAACATCCTCTTCGATCACGACATTCCCGACCTGGGGAAGTTTTTCCTGTTCCGTTTCGGTCGCGACATATCCGAAGCCGTCCGCGCCGATGACGGTGCCGGCGTGAATAATGACATTCGCGCCGATGTCAGAATCCCGGTAGACGGTGACATTCGGGTGAATCACGCAGTTTTTGCCGATTTTCACGTTATCATCAAGGAATGTCCCGGAGCGCAGAACTGCACCGTCCCCGATCACCGTATTTTCACCGATTGAGACGAAGGCGGCGATGGTAACATTGCTACCGATCGTGGCGGATTTGGCGACGACCGCTTGCGGAGAAATGCCGGGAGTGAATTTGCGGGCGGGGAATATCTCACGGAGGAGTTTGGCCCACGCGCGTTTCGGATGATCAACCCGGATTAGAACTTTCGAAGACTGGGTGATTTGTTTCGGAACGATCAGACAGGTAATTTCGGACGATTCAAGGCTTTTGAAGTTTTTTTCATCCTGGACGAATGTGATGTGGTTAATGAGGGGATTTTCGATATTGGTAATGCCCTCAATCAGGATTTTTGAATCCCCTGTGACAGAGCCGTTGACGATCCGGGCGATTTCATCGACGGTCAGTTTCATTTTCGATTTCTTCCTTTCGAGATTCGGGTGAGGGTGAAACCTTTTCTGAAACCGGATGGGTCTCATCCGGGCTGGTTACGGGGACTTCAGATTTTGGCATTTCTTCGGGCAAAGCGAGATAGTCTTTAACGGCCGCTTTCTGGTTGAGCTCGTGAGTCCAAGTCATGAAGGCCATCTGACGTTTTTGCAGGGCCTCTTCTTCGGTTTGCTTCGGAGTTTCCGCGCCCTTTTCCGTTTCCGCCTCCACGGGTGGATTGGTGGGCAGGTTGGAAAGCTGTCGCCCAAGGAGCTTTTGAATTTTCATAAATTCCCGGAGGCTTTCCTCGAATTCCCGGGGATTTATCTGAAGGTTTCGGGTGAGCCAGATACGGTATTGTTCAGGCGTGGGATTGGAAAGTCCGTGTTGGTCCAGAATCTTCGTGACTTGTTCACGAACTTCGCCGTCCGAGACTGTGATTCCGACATTTCGCGCTTCCCGGGCATAAACGATGTTTTGCCACGTGAAAGAGCGCAGAAGATCTGGGTCGTTGAT
>DCTJ01000041.1 GCA_002329545.1 Candidatus Omnitrophica bacterium UBA1443 | reverse complement strand
ACCACAAATGTCATGACCAGTAAAATCAAAATTGAGAGAATCACGAAAAAACCAGACCGGATTTCCGTGGATGAATAATTCGATGAAGAAGCCATATTTCCTCCTTTAAATTACGTGTCGAGCAACCCTTTTAGATAAGCTTCGCTTGTTTGTTTGAACGGAATCGCGCCCTCGGATTCCCCTTGAATAAACTGCCGGACATAAGCATTTTTAGAATTCTGGATTTCTTCCGCGGTTCCAACCTGGATTACTTTCCCCTTCTGGAGAATCACAATCTGGTCGGCGATCCGAAAAGCGCTTTTCATTTCATGCGTCACCACCACCGAAGTGATACTAAGTTTCTTGGAAAGGTCAAGGATCAGGCGATCAATCATGCTCGCCGTAATCGGGTCCAGTCCCGCGCCCGGTTCATCATAAAACACGATCTTGGGGTCAAGCGCGATGGCACGCGCGAGCGCCACTCTCTTTTTCATACCCCCGGAAATTTCGTGGGGCATGAAATTCTCAAAACCGGTCAGCCCGACGAGCTCCAGCTTTACCCTCACGATAATCTTGATAATCTCGGGAGACAGATCCGTATGCTCCTTGAGGGGAACCGCCACGTTTTGCCCAACCGTCATCGAATTAAAAAGAGCGGACCCCTGAAACAGCATACCGAATTTTTTTCGAACTTCATTCATTCCCTTTTCATCAAGTCCCGCGATATTCCTGCCATCCACCCAGACCTCACCTGAAGTTGGTTGATGCAACCCGATCAGATGCCGGAGAAGCGTGCTTTTGCCGCAACCGGATCCTCCCATAATGACCGTGATCTTCCCTTCAGGAATCGCAATATCAATACCATCCAAAACCGCACGATCACCAAATCGCTTCACCAAATTTTTAATTTTAATCACAGGATCGGCCACTTTTAACCTCTCGCATCAAGTTGGTANNCCGCCGTTGCCAAACAGTCGACCACAATAATAAGGACAATGGAAATAACCACGGCTTGCGTTGTTGCCTTTCCAACAGCATCCGCTCCCCCCGACACCGATAATCCCTGGTGGCAACTGACCAGGGCAATCAAGATACTAAAAATAAAACTTTTGGCGAGTCCCGTATAAATGTCTTTCAAAACCAACGCATCAATCGTCTTGCTGATATAAACCTGAGAGTTGATTCCCAAGCCCGTAATCCCGATCAAGTACCCTCCTAGCATTCCCATGAGGTCCGCAATGACCGTAAGACAAGGGAGCATGATAGCCAGAGCCAAAACTCGCGGCAATACAAGAAAACGCACCGGATTAATCGCCATGGTGGTAAGGGCATCCACCTCTTCTTGAACCATCATGGTACCCAGTTCCGCAGCCATACGAGCGCCAATACGTCCGCAGATTACGATCGCCGCAATCAGCGGGCCCAATTCGCGAGCCATCGCAACACCCACAAGGCTACCAGTATAAATGATCGCCCCGAAAGCCTTGAGTGAATAAGCCGCTTGCAGCGCAAGAACCGTGCCGACCGACGCCCCTACCAACGAAACAATCGCCGTTGAGTCAATTCCCATCAATACCATTTGCCGAAAAAACGTTTCGCGCGGGATGGTTTTAGGACGGATAAATCCCGTGAGGGAATAGCGTCCCACCTGAGTACCCAGCTTCCATACCCTGGCGACACCCGCCAAAACAAGAAACGTCGACCGCCCAACCTTGCCACAAATTTCTTTCATGAGAATAAATATCCTCTTCAGTTTTTTCCCGCGAACCGGTTCATCGCTTCATCCTGGTCCGTCGCAATCTCAAAAATACTTTCCAGTTTCGCGATTTCAAAAATACCCCGGACAGCCGGCGTCAAATCAGCCAGAATAAGCCGCCCGTGATATCGTTTGGTTTTTTGAAAAGCCTCGACAAACGTGGCAATCCCGGAGCTGTCCATATATCCGACTTTTTTCAGATCGATCAGTATTTTGGGCGCCTGTTTGGATGCCAGTTCCCCGAGTCTCGATCTAAGTTCAGGTGAGGAGTGGAAATCAAGTTCCCCTTCCAGTTCAACCACGCTTACATCTCCCTGATTTGTCATTTGAATCTTCATAAATCACCTTTCGCTTTCATTTCCGAGGTTTTCGTTTGATCATGCGTAATCGGTTACCTTCCAAAAAATTCTTATCGTAAATCAGCTCATCCATGATCGTACGGATCAAATGCACGCCAAGACCTCCCGGCTCTTCCCGCGGGAGTTTCGGCTCGGGGACAAGCGTCGGATCAAATTTTTTCCCGTGGTCCTCAATTGTGATTTCGGTTTTTTCCTCTGAATCACGGAAGGTCATTCGAATCGGGCCGCGAACGCCGGCATACGCGTGACGAATCACATTGGTCAGCGCCTCATCAACGGAAAGCACGATTTTGTCCATGGACTTTCCGTCCCAACCGGCCTGCCTGAGCAAATCTCGCAAATCCTTACGTAAATCAATCAAAATCTCGGCGTTTGATTCCAGCTCAAAAACTTTCTCCAATTTTTAAAAACCCTTTCGAAGAATCATTTTTAAGATGTTTTTCGATGACCACCCTGAAATCCGCTTCCCAGGAAAGAAAGCCTTCAAATATCGAGCAACAATATCGATCTCAATATTCACTTCAGATCCCGGACGTTTAAGCCCCAGGGTTGTCACTTTAAGCGTGTGGGGAATCACCGCGATTTCAAAAACGGAACCATGAACCTTCTGAACCGTAAGACTGACCCCATCAAGCGCGATGGATCCTTTGGGTACCTGGAGCGCGATTATATCCTTAGGGGCCTGAACGAACAAGGTGGTATTCTTCTTCAGCCGCTTGATCTCAATGACTTTCCCCCGGCCATCGATGTGTCCCGTCACAAAATGTCCGCCCAGCGGGTCTCCCGCTTTTAACGATTTTTCGAGATTGACGAGATCCCCGCGTTTCAAATTTCCAAGCGTAGTCGCTTCCAGAGTTTCCCGCACAACATCCACCTCGAAACCAGCTGTCTCGCCGCGAACAACAGTCAGGCAGGTGCCACTAACCGCGATACTGTCTCCAACTTTCGGTTTCCGGTCTTTGCGGACAAACTTAAATCCGAATCGAACCTGTCCGCCGCGTTTCTCCTTTTCTATCACAACCCCTTGATTTTCAATAATACCGGTAAACATCCCATCACTCCTTTTTATCTTTTTTTTCAATCTTGCCCTGAAAAATAAAATCCTGTCCTGATTTCGAAGTTTTTTCCACAATAAATCCATACGCCTGGTCCGGGCTTGCCACGCCCCGTCCTTCAACTGAGGTTTTCGCGTCCCGGCCTCCAAAAATCTTGGGCGCCAGAATCCAGACCGCGTGGTCCACACAACCGGATCTGATAAGGGACCAGGCCAGCTCTCCTCCCCCTTCAACAAGCAACCTCGCGATTCCAAGTCCCCCAAGTTTTCCCAAAAGATCCCGAATGTCCAGCTCTCCGTTTTTGTCTTCGACGGGCAAAAGATTAAAAGCGCCCGGAACCGTCTCCATTTTTTTTAAAATGGATTTCATTTTGGATCGTGGACACGCAAAAAAAACCATCCGGGAATCTTGAAAAATACGCGGCTTGTGGGGAATTTTTTCGTCAGAAACCAGGACAATCTTCCACGGTCGACCGTTTTTGAGACAACGCGCGCGGGCGGGAACCGTAATCCGCGGATCATCCAGATAAAAAGTGTTCTTTCCCACCAGGACCGCGTCCTGCTGTGTTCTTAACTGGTGGACGAAGTTACGGGACAGGGCTGAAGAAATCCATCGGGATTTCCCTTCACGCGTGGCAATTTTACCGTCCAGGGTAACCGCCATTTTAAGTGTCACAAACGGACGTCCTTGAGCTATCAGGGTAAAAAAACCCTGGTTCTGTTCCCTCACTTTTGATTCAAGGATCCCCCAGACTACCCGTATCTGATTCTTCTTAAGATACGCGATACCTTTACGATGGTTGAGGGGATTCGGATCAAGTGAACCAATGACCACCTCCTTGATTCCTCTTTCGAGGATCAGGGAAGCGCAGGGCGGGGTCTTTTGCCAGGATGAACAGGGTTCAAGTGTAACATAAAGAGTCGCGCCCCGGGCACGCCGGCCAGCCCGCTCCAAAGCGATTCGTTCAGCGTGGGGGCCTCCAAACTTGCGATGGTATCCCGATGAAATCAATCGATCCCCCTTGACGATACAGGCTCCGACCATGGGGTTAGGACTTACACTGTATTTCCCCCGGGAAGCGAGCCGCAGGGCAAGGCCCATCCACTTTTCATGCGTTTCGAGATTCATCAGCCTTGGCGACTCTTGGTTTTTCCGTATGCGCGATTTTATCGAGAATACCATTAACGAATTTGCCCGATTCTTCCTGTGAAAACTTTTTTGCCAGATTGACCGCTTCATTGATCGTAACCTTGGGAGGGATATCCACCAAAAAGAGAATCTCGTAAGTCGCGCATCGAAGAATGTTCCTGTCAATCACGGCCATCCGGTCAATGGACCAGTTATCTGCGTACTGGTCAACCACCTGATCAATCTCCGCTACATGATTCCGGGTTCCCGTCACAATCGCTTCAGCAAAATCACGGACTTCTCGCGACACATCTTTTTGTTCCGGAGAACTCCAAAATTCGTCTAGGCTGTCCGCGATAACCCCGGGGTTAATTTCCAAACGATAAAGTATTTGAACCGCGTATTCCCTGGCCTGAGTGCGCTTTCGGATCATGTTTTCCCTTTTTTAGAAACGAACCTCTTCTTCATCGGGTTAGGCCGTTTTCTTTTCAGCTGTTGGTCCAAGCTGGCAATTTCAAGAGCAACCAGAGCCGCCTGCTCCCCTTTGTTCCCTGACTTAAGGCCAGCCCGGTCAATCGCCTGCTCAAGATGATCGGCCGTAATCACCGCCGTCGCGATTGGAACCCCCGTTTCAAGAGCGACCTGTGAAATCCCTCTCGTCAATTCGTGCGAGACCACTTCAAAGTGATAGGTTCCCCCACGGATCACACACGCGATCGCAATTAAGGCGTCACACCGCCGTTGCTCCCGAAGCTTTTTGCAAAACTGTGGGACTTCCAATCCCCCGGGAACCCATACAATTTCGATATGCTGGTCTTTCACTCCCGCTTTATGAAGCGCCGTCACGGCACCCTCAAGGAGCCGCTTCGTAATGTATTCGTTGAAACGAGCTACGACAATTCCTATTTTTTTTTTCCGGGAATGAAACTTTCCTTGGAAAATTTTCATGGCTTGTCATTTAGCTCCAGGAAATGCCCCATCTTTTCCCGCTTTGTTTTGCCGTATTTCACGTTAAGGCAATTCGCTTTAACCTCCATCGGGACCCTCTCAACCACCCGTAATCCGTGCCCCTCAAGCCCAATAATTTTTCGAGGATTATTTGTAATCAACCGAAGTTCCGAAAGACCAAGATCTCGCAAAATTTGCGCGCCAATGCCATAATCTCGGAGATCGGGTTTAAATCCCAGCGCCTCATTCGCCTGAACCGTGTCCAGACCTTGATCCTGGAGAGCGTAGGCCTTTATCTTGTTTCCAAGGCCAATGCCGCGGCCTTCCTGTCGCATATAAAGGACAACGCCACTTCCTTCTTTTTCTATCATTTTCATGGACGCATGCAATTGTTCCCGACAATCACACCGGAGCGAACCGAGAACGTCCCCGGTGAAACATTCCGAATGAACCCGCAAAAGAACAGGCTTCACCCCAATCGTTCCTTTGACAAGCGCCACGTGTTCCAAACCATCCATGAGAACCCGGTAGACATGAATAGTCCATTCCCCGAATTTAGTTGGAAGACGCGCCTCACTTACCTTACGCACCAACTTGTCCTGGCGCCTGCGATATTCGATAAGATCCCGAATGGTGCCGATTTTCAGCCCGTGGTTTTTTGCAAAAGGAATCAGATCCGAAAGACGAGCCATTTTTCCGTCATCGTTAATGATTTCACAGATCACGCCAACGGGTTCCAGTCCCGCCAACATGGCTAGATCCACGGCCGCCTCCGTATGTCCGGCCCGACACAGCACTCCCCCTTTTTTCGCGCGCAACGGAAACACGTGCCCGGGGATCACAAAATCTTCTCGTCGGGATTTCGGACTGGCAAGCAGCTCAATCGTCCGGGTCCGGTCAAAAGCTGAAATGCCCGTCGTAATTCCTGATCGAGCGTCAACCGAAACTGTAAAAGCCGTCTTCATGAGGTCTTCTGGATTCTGGTTCATGNNATTCATGTCTTCCAGGCCGATCGCCTCTATTCTTTCAGATGCCATCGGTACGCAGACTAAGCCACGGCCGTATCTCATCATAAAATTAACGAGATCCGACGTCACCTTCTCAGCCGCGAAAATCAGATCCCCCTCATTTTCGCGGGCCTCATCGTCGGTCATAATGACCATTCGACCGGAACGGATATCTTGAACTATTTCCTCTATTGAATTTAAAGCGCGCATAGGATTGATGTTGTTCTGTTACTTTGAAGAGTAAATTTGGCTCATCGTAGCAGTCCCGCTCAAATTTGTCAAACAAGGGATGCCATAACTCGTTTAATGATAATGTGTTGCAAAGATTGGAACAGTGCCTGCCTTGACGGTTGCCCGAAGAGATGCTACCTTAGGTTCAGAGGAGCTGGCTGTTTGTCTTTGACAATTTGGTCACCCCGAAAGATGGGGACGAAAGCTAAAAGCCCCAGCGTGAGAAACTTACCGTGGCCTAAAAGCGTTTCGCGTACAAAGATGGTCTTTGTGACTATGATTTTAAAATAGTAAGCGGGACGATCAACCTCACAGCTGGGGCTTTTTGTTTCTATCGTTACCTGGGTAAGATTTGAATCGAAACTAGGTTCCTTTCTGCAAACCACCAATCTCCAACTCAAGGCTACCTGTCCCGTCCCCGGTTGGGACCGATTCAGAATCGACCGTGAATGAAATAGTATCGACCTGCGTCATATCAACCCCCTGCTCCTCGGCCGTCGATCGCAAAAATTCATAATAACTCCGCGACACATCCACGTTCGACACACGAGCATCAGCCTTATTCCCAAAGGAATCTTTGATCTCAAACTTTACAGAATTGGCTTCATTTGAGCTTAGTCCAAAAACAATGCCCGTGAGGCGTGAAAAATCTGCGTAGCTCCCGTTATTCAGCGGATCAAAATCAATTTGTACCGTGGAAGAAGCGGGAGTTGTCACGTCAAATTCCAACCGATACACATTGGGCAGGACTTCGGGGACAGAAACAACCGGTGTAGTCCCGCCATTCGAAGGAAGTACCGTAGCATTCAAACTGGTTAAATTCGGATCCGGTAGTAACGGAGCCGCCGTCACAGCGCCACTACGACCCCCTGGCGATTTCCCGGCTGATCGGAAATGCTGAAATTGAATCGCGTGAATTATAAAATCTCCGTCTGAATCGGCTCCACCGTTGGGATCGTCGGGATCAATGACCAAATCCACTTCGGTAACATTCTTCAAAAGATCAGAGGCCGGCAAATCAATCACAAGGCTCGAAAACTTGGCTCCTTCCTGTAACGACACCGTTGTTTTATAAACAATCTCCCCCGCAGCATTCTTCAGCTCAATACGAATATACCCAGGAGAATTTTCAGCCGAGTAATTAATCCGAAGCTGATTGGCACTGGCATCGTATCCCTGTTTAAGCTTCCAGAAATGCCCCCGGTACTTCTGAAGATGACTGTAGGAAAATTGCACACCATACAACTCGGTTGTCGGAGGCGTGGTATAGTTAATTGCCCCTTCGGATGCAATATTACTAAACACGGCAAGGGAGCGATCAGGAAATTCGGGCGCATTCGGAAAACCCGAATTTGCTTTGGTAATTCCCAGTCGGCGGCTCATGGAATCGTAGAGTTCGTTATAAGCCGCCTCCAATCCGCGATTTCTAAGATACGACGTAAAATCGGAAGCTCCGTTTCCTGCTAACCCCAGAATAGTTGCCGCAACATCAATCCCCAAATAAAGATAACTAATTTCAGAATTGGATCGCGCCGAATCGAAGAAGCCGTAGCCTCCATTCAGGCGCCCCAGGTTATCAATCGCGTCCAGCCAGCCAAGCACCGCATAAGGATCAACCCCCATCGCCGCCGCCAGCGCATACGTCGACCCGACATCCCCTACAATGTCAATAGCTCCCAAAACCATATTGGCTTCGGATATGGCGGGAATCCCTATCGCGCCTGAATATCCGTGCTCCGGAATTAAGCTCGCGGAAAGAATTCCGGGAATACGATTCTGGTAAGCATAATCCAGTTGTGTCACTAATTGATTGTAAAGAGCGCGCCGAAATCCAGAAAAACCAAGTTCATCATTTCGAAGCATCGGCCAGAAAATCTGGAACGCGCCTCCATCCCAAGGGGCAAGAGTTCGGATGGTTTCACCGTTGCGATCCACATAACTGTCATTGACCACGATCTTAAGGTTATCCCAAACCGAGCGGGGTATCACATCTGAAAAATACACCGCCAGGAAAGCAACAGCACCCCGGAACTCGTTTGACAGTCGATCAATATACGCAGAAAACACTCCCGTAGCAGTATTCACATCACCGCGGAAGATTCCAAATACGGGATCCACAAAAGCGGCATAGCCACTTTTCTGATTAGCTAAAAACGTATTCGCCTGACTTTGAATCGGATTTAATTGAGCGGCAGATAAACCCGCTTGTTCCAACGCCCCGATCATTACGGCGATGCTTTGAGACAAATTCGCGTTATCCCCCAACGCAACTTTTGGTTCACTAGCATTAAGCGGATCAAGATCAAGCCAGGGGATCAAACCATTCCAGCCATAATCTCTTTGAACGTTTAACAAATTTCCCAAGACCAGAGAAATCTCGGCAAGGGCCTGATTCTGGGTCATGCCGTTATCAAGAGCGCCGCTGACCACATCGCCCAGTATCTGGAGATAAAAACCAATCAGTGTGGGTTGGGTGAGCTTGTCAGGATTATCAGCATTTTCGCCCATATTGTCATAAGGGAAATGGGTCACGGGATCAATACCGGCTCCCACCCTGAAATAATCCAATCCGGACTGAACGAGATCATTTCGGATCGCTGCAAGATCCGGATTCAGCAGAGCGGGCGCATAAGCCAATCCCCTTGTTTCGAAGGTCACAACGTCAAAAGGGAGCGACGATCCGATATTAGTATCCTGGACAATTGTGATGTCAGCAACTCTCTGTGTTTCAAACCCCGCGGGGACATTTGCGCCCGACAAAACCAGCGTGTAATTTTGAAGATACGGCTGGAGTTCCAAAATAAAAGTGGCCGTCAGCTGTTTCGCATCCCGAACTTCTATTTTCACTTTTTGGCCTGAAGCCCCCTTCGCCGCAAGCGCAATTTTCCCATTTGGAAATGACAAATACTCTCCCTGAAAAACATTATTAACAAACGCTCCGTTCGTAATACTCACAAAGGCAAACGATGTGTCGCTCGGGCCAAGGTCGTACTCGTACTGAAATTCACTCGACGCCCCCTGAGTCATTGTCATCAGGGCAATCGGCTCTCCCACCAAAGTGTTCCCGCTACCCGAGATAAGGTCCGGCGTTCCATTCAAAACCGAAAGCGTATTCTCATCATAAGCGGTTCCAGAAATAACTGTCACGAAATGATAAGAGAGACCACCTGTCGTGATTTCTAATGTG
>DCTJ01000058.1:42763-50196 GCA_002329545.1 Candidatus Omnitrophica bacterium UBA1443 | reverse complement strand
ATTTTTGGCTTGCCGAAACAAGCAGGGCTTCGGGAAACCGATCAGCGATACGGGCCTTCGCTTGATCATTCAATAAATCCACCTTGTTGAGCGCCATCACTCTGGGCCGGGCCTCCGCGCCAATTTCTTTCAAGACTTGCTCCACCACACCCTTGTGTTTCAGGGCCTGGTCGTCGGAGGCGTCCACCACCATCAGGATCAGGTCGGCTTCAGTCGCTTCTTCAAGGGTCGCGTGAAAGGCTTTGACGAGCCCGTGAGGCAGATCCCGGATAAAGCCGACCGTGTCCGTGAAAAGAACCGGATCTCCGGCGGCATCATTAAAAATCCGGGTTTTGGGATCGAGGGTGGCGAACAGGCGATTCTCCACGTAGGCATCGGCCCCGGTCAACGCGTTCAGGAGGGTTGATTTCCCGGCATTCGTGTACCCGACAATCACAACCTGACGCAGGCCCTTTTGCCTGCGGCTGGCCCTGACCAGCGCCCGATGCCGCGAAAGCTTCCCAATCTGTCCTTTGATATGTTCGATCCGATTCCGGATTTTTCGTCGGTCAATCTCGAGTTTCTGTTCCCCGGGCCCCCGGGTCCCGATTCCACCCCCGAGCCGCGACATAATCACGCCTTTTCCGGTCAGCCTCGGCAAGAGATACTGAAGCTGGGCAAGCTCCACCTGAAGTTTCCCATCTCTGGAAACCGCGCGACGGGCAAAAATGTCGAGAATTAATCCCGTCCTGTCAACCACCCGGACGCCCCCCAGCGCGTTCTCAATGTTGCGAGCCTGTACCGCCGAAAGATCCACGCTGAAAATGACGACATTCGCCCGCGTTTCGAGGGTACGAACCCTGAGCTCTTCAAGCTTCCCGCCCCGGATGTAATGACTGGGACTCGGTTCCGCGACGTTCGCGCGCGTTTCCCCCACCAGGGTTCCGTTAGCGGAGAGAGTCAATTCTTTCATCTCGGCCAGCATGGCCGCCGTATCTGCCGCGTTCATGCGTGAATGTCTGGCAATCACAAGAAACACTCTATCCGCCATAGAAAGTCATCACTCCGTAACCCCCGCGCGCCCTCCGAAAAAAATCAGATTCATGATCCCTGCCCCGTTTTTGGAGAATTAAAGTTATGACAGTGGGCCCAGCATGGAGTTTTGAACAAATTCCGCTACCGCCTGGGTTGGCAGACCTTCAGGCCACCAAACCCAACGGATTCCTTTTTCTTTTTTAAACCAGGTCCATTGACGCTTCGCGAACCGCCGCGTCGCTCGTTTGATCCTGTCCCGACCCTGTGTTCGCGCCCGGCGTTCCCACTCCGCCGCCAAACCCGAAGTTTTCAAGGCATCGGCAAGAATTTCCTTATAGCCCACTCCCTGACGAGCCGTCTCCGAGAGCCGTTTTTTCGAAAGCTTTTTAATCTCCGCCAAAAGCCCTTTTCGAAACATTCGTTCAACCCGGCGATTGATCTCCTCATAAAGGAAAGCTCTGTCCCGGTTAAGTCCGATGACCACCGGGCAATAACCCAATTCACGCAGACCGGGACTTGGAGCGGCTGGCAGGGAAGGCTTTCGCCCTGAAACCAGATAAATCTCAAGCGCCCGCATAACGCGCCTCACGTTATGCGGCCCGATGTCGCGGGCTCTCTTGGGGTCAATCTTCAAAAGCCGCTTATAGAGCCGCTCAGGTCCCTCCTGCCTCAATTCTCGTTCCAGTTTTTTGCGGATTTTCGCGTCAGCCCCGGGCAAAGGCGACAACCCCTCCAAAAGCGCCCTGACATAAAACCCGGTCCCGCCCACCACAATCGGGACTTTACCGCGTGAGACAACATCGCGGATAGTTTTCAGGGCGAATTGACGGTATTGAAACACGGAAAATTTCCGGGTCGGTTCAACAAGATCAATGCCGTGATGCGGAATTTTGAGACGTTCTTTTAAGGACGGCTTCGCGGTGCCAATATCCATTCCTTTGTAAACAAGCATGGAATCGGCAGAAATAATCTCGCCTCCAAGACGTTTCGCGAGTTCAATTGAGAGGGAAGTTTTTCCTGAAGCGGTCGGACCGACAATCAACAAGACAACGGGAGAAGTCAGCATGTATTTTCATTCACGGGCGTACGGGGTTATCATCCGCGCCAATAAGGGTAAAGTGTTCGAGGGGTGGGAAAAACGTTGTTCTATCTGCCAAGCCCCACCCTCCCAATCCTACATCGATTCCGGTTGTGAGATGCCAAGTAATTCGAGACCGTTCCGAAGCACAATGCGTGTCGCGTCGGACAAAAGCAAACGCGCTTTCGTGAGATCCTTGTCCTCGGTCACAATCCGGTGAAAAGAATAAAACTTATGAAAACACGCCGCCACTTGCCTCAAATAATCCGCGAGCCGGTAGGGTTCGAGGAGCCGGCTCGCCGCCACGATCATCTCGGGGAACTGTGATAGACAACCGATCAATTCACCTTCCTCCCTGGAGGAAAGCAGTCCCAGATCCACTTCCGTCGTGACCTTTTCCTCCGCGAACTTCAGAAGGCTGGCGATACGGGCGTGGGCGTACTGAAGGTAATAAACCGGATTTTCCTGAGACCGCTCCTTCGCGAGATCGAGATCAAAATCAAGCGGGCTTTCCTGTCGCCGCATCGTAAAGAAAAAACGGGTGGCATCAACGCCCACTTCATCATAAAGCTCGCGAAGGGTTACAAACTCCCCGGCCCGGGTCGACATTCGCACGGGCTGTCCTTCCCGGAAAAGTGTCGTCAGCTGAACAATCCCGATATGGATCGCTTCCGGCGGATAACCCAGAGCCTGACAAGCCGCCCTAAGCCGTGGAATGTAGCCATGGTGATCAGGCCCCCAAAAATTAACAAGCATTTCATAACCCCGTTCATATTTTGAGAGATGATAGGCAATATCAGGCGCCAGGTAGGTGTACTCCCCCGTCGATTTTTTCACCACCCGATCCTTGTCATCCCCGAAATCGGTCGAACGGAACCAAAGCGCTCCCTCGTTTTCAAAAAGAAACCCTTTCTGCCGCAACACCTCAAGCGCGTGCTCCACGGATTTTTTTTCATAGAGTGTTTTCTCGCTGAAATAATGGTCAAAATGGACTCTCATTTTCGCGAAATCCGTCTTGATCCAGCTCATAATCGTTTCCACCGCGTAGGCGCCGCAATATTCAATCGCCTTGTCTTCCGGCCCTTGAAGAAGGTTGTCTTTTTTTTCTTTTTCAATTATGTCACGGGCGATTTGACGGACATACTCGCCCTTGTAACCGTCCTCAGGAAGCGCCATTTCATGACCCAGGAGCTCGTGGTAGCGGGCCCAGACGCTTCGCGCGAGCAAATTCATCTGTCGGCCGGCATCGTTCAGATAATATTCGGCGTGAACATCATAACCGGCGGCTTTCAGGATCCGGCACAGGGAATCTCCCACGGCGGCCTGCCTCCCGTGCGCAATCGTCATCGGTCCGGTGGGATTGGCGCTCACAAATTCAACTATGACCTTTTTTCCCTTTCCATAATCTGAACTGCCGTAGCGGCGGTCAGCCTGGTGGATCGCGACAATCACCGAACCCAGATCTTTCTTGCGAAAGAAAAAATAGATAAATCCCCCGCCCGCGATCTCCATTCGTTCCACGGGCGAATCCCCCAGCTCCTCAAACGCGGCGATAATCATCCCCGCGGTCTCGGCGGGTTTTTTCTTCAAGATCTTGGACAGCTTGAAGGCGACATTCGTGGAAAGATCCCCCCGGCCGGCCCCTCTCGGGGGATGAAGTTCGCACGAAAAACCGGCGGGCTTTTCAATCCCCCTGGCGGTAAAAAGTTTCTCAACGATCGTCGCGAGAGTGGTTTCGATTTTAAATTTCATACAGTCACCTGGTCAGACCATTAAAAAAAGAGGGGTAAAAGGAACCGAAAAGCAACACCTGACGCGGGGGGAACTGGCATCATTCCGCGTCCTGTTTTTCGTCAACCTCGTCCCGCTTTAAAAGAAGTTTTCCCTCCCNNCCGATCGAATAAAATTCGCGGGTTTCCTTGTAGAAGACGTGGACAATCACCGAACCAAAATCGAGCAGGACCCATTTCGCGTCTTGCAGGCCCTCCACGTGAAAAACAGGCATCTTCCGTTTTTTCATCTCGACCATGATGTGCTCGGAAATCGCGCGAACGTGGGGGGCGCTATTTCCGTGAGTCACGATAAAATAGTGGGTCAGGCTGGACAATTTTGAGATGTCCAGCAGAACAAGATCTTCGGCTTTCTTGTCTTCTGCGAGCGATCGGATCAGCTCGGCCTTTCGTTTCGGTTGCAAAATATCAACTCACCTTCCTAAGTGTCTGCCCGGCCCAGCCATTCGCGGGGAGCGACAGACATGGATTAATCCGTTATTGAACCAGACTACCGGCTTAAAAATTTTGGAATTATAACACACACGACACTCAACTCTCAATGCACAACGATCCCGATTCACAAAAATTGAGAAATTTACGAACGCCCCTTCAGATGGCGCTCATAATCGAGTAGCGCCTGTTTCCACTTCTTGCCGGCCCGCCGGAGCCCAGGCAAGGCCGAATACTCGCCCATTCCTCCTCCCGCCGGAACGACACGGTGGCACGGGATCACCAGAGGAAGTCGGTTTTTCCTCATCGCGGTTCCCACGGCCCGTGCCGCTTTTGGGAATCCCGCTCGAACCGCGAGGGCTCCGTACGAAATCGTCATTCCTTCGGGCACCTTCATCAGAACTGAATAAACTTTCTTCTGAAAAGGAGTCAAACCGGTCAGATCCAGTTTCGCGCTCAAATACCTCTTGAAGACCCGAAAAACTTCTCGCGGAGATTCCGGCAAGGGTTCAGCCTCCGGGAACCTGATCCGGTAAAGCCCTTTGCCGCTGAATTCAAGTCGAAACACTCCAGCCGTGGTCTTGAGATCGACAAAATGAAGTGTTGGGGAAGGATTGAAAACTACCACGCAAAATCTATCCTTGAAACCTGTGGGCAATCGGCATCCGGCGGCCAAACCAGGGCCTCTCTGTCACTCGTAAAATCGGGGGCGTCTGGCGACGCTTGTACTCGTTATGATCCACCTTGCGAAGGGTCTCCCTGATCACCGTGGACCGGATTTTCTTTTTCCCGAGCCTTTGAATGATCTCCCGGCAATCAAGATTTTTTTCGATATAAAGCCGCAAGATCTCATCCAGCGTCTCATAAGGAGGAAGGGAATCCTGGTCTCTCTGGTTCGGCCTGAGTTCCGCGGAAGGCGCCTTGTCAAAAATAGTATCGGGGATCAGGGGCTGGACCGAATTTCGGTAGCGGGAAAGTTTGTAGACATCCGTTTTGTAGACATCCCCGATCACCGCCAAGCCGCCAGCCATGTCTCCGTAAAGCGTGCAATATCCCATCGCGAACTCGGATTTGTTCCCAGTCGCGAGAAGCAGACGCCCCTCCCTGTTGGAAAAATACATCAGCTCCAGTCCCCGCAACCTCGCCTGGAGATTTTCCGTGGCCAGACTTTGACCGCATTTCCCGTTCCTCGTTCCCCGGACCGTTTGATTCAAAAAGGTCTGATACATCTTCTGGATCGGACGTATTTCGAAATCAATCCCGAGATTTTTCGCCAGCCGTTCAGAGTCCTTCCAGCTTCCCCGCGACGAAAAAGGGCCGGGCATCGTCACCCCTTTTACGGCATGCGAACCGAGCGCGTNNCCGCGATACACGCCACAATCGCCGAATCAATTCCGCCACTCAAGCCAAGAATCGCCTTTTTAAAACCGTTCTTCCGAAAATAATCCCTGACACCGGTCACGAGGGCCTGGTACATGTCCGGAATATAAGATTCCACGCCATCGTGAGGCGGAACCATTCGGGATTTCACCCGCGCCAAATCAGGCTCCCGGGGGAAAAGGAAAAAGAGATCCTCGGAAAATGCCGGGGCCTGGAAAAGAATCCGTCCCCCTTCGTCCATCATCAAACTCGCGCCGTCAAAAACCAATTCATCCTGTCCCCCCGCCTGATTGACGTAAAGGATAGGAAACTTATATTTACGAACGAGCGAGAAAAAAAGAGCCTTCCTCTTTTTGGAAACTCCCTGATAAAAAGGTGTAGCGGAAATATTGATCACAAGATCCGCCCCAAGGTTTTTGAGATCTGCCAGAGGTTTCACTTCTTGGGCGGAATCCAGGATATCCTCACCAATCGTCAGCCCGATTTTATGTCCGCGGAACGGAATGACGCACGGCTTGCGCCCCTCCTGAAAAAAGACCTCCCCCAAAAACACGTCATGGGTCGGGAGAAGACGTTTATGATAGATTCCCCGGACTTTTCCGCCCTCAATCCACGCCGCGGCATTCAATGAGCGCGGTGTACAACGCTCAGGATTCGGCGAAAGTCCTTTATCAATAAAACCTGAAACGACAGCGATTTTTTTACCGCGCGTCGAATCCGCAATCGCCTTAAGCCACTTCGCGCCTTCCGCGAGGAATGTTTTTCTATTGGCAAGGTCCCAAACGGGATAACCGCAGAGCGCGCATTCGGGAAACACAACAAGGTCCGCGCCCCCCTGTTCGGCCCTTCCGATCCAGTCCATGATTTTAGCCGCATTGGCCGCATAGTCTCCGACAACGGGATTCATCTGGCCAATCGCTATCTTAAGGGGAGAATTTCTCATGCGGAGGAGTATATCACAACTTGACCCTGAAAATAGTTCCAGGAGCTTGAAATCCGGCCTGAAACCAGGGGCCAACAGAACCTTATTTTATCAACTCCCGGCTCGCTCAAAAATTATGCCGAGGTGGCCATCCGAGCCTCAGACCGTATAAAGTTCGTGAGCTCCGTCATCAGCATTTCCAGCCTGCCAAGTTTATCGACGGACACAAAGTGATAACCCAGCGACCACACGGATTCATCAAGGAGTTTGTCGGCGGCAAGTAGCACCGACGCCGTCTACTTGAGAGAGTCCCTGTCACCCACGACGCTCAGGAGGCTTCGCCGAAATCCAATCTTTCCGGTCACCATTGAACCATCCTGGTCCGTCACAAGGGCTACAGGGCGGCCCAACGGCGCGGAAGCGTTATAAAACTCATTAAACTCCAGAATAAACGCATTCTCATCCGCAAAGGCCCGGACTTTGAGATTTTGTGGCCATGCCTTCCCTTTTTGGAGAGCCGCCACTGCTTTTTGAAATTCCAAGACCTGATCCTCAGCCGCGATCAGCGCCAGCACCACCGTGGTTTTCGGGTTATAGCGGGCAAACGCGACCAGGGGAAGAACGCTCTCCTTATCGGGAATCCCGTGCCGCTGATCAATGACCAGACGCTCCGCGGACGCGGTGGCCGCGGCCCCGCTTACGATCCTTCCCAGGACCGGCCACTGTACCGTGAAAGAATCCGGAATTTCAGGAGCAGACTGATAGTGTTCAGTCCCAGCAAAAAGATTCGGCGCGATTTCTGAAGCATAGACGGGCG
>DCTJ01000058.1:0-42749 GCA_002329545.1 Candidatus Omnitrophica bacterium UBA1443 | reverse complement strand
CGTCACCACAGTCTCACCCCATCGCATTTCAGACCGACTTTCTGTCACAATGGGTTTGGGCTCAATTGCCGGCAAGCCAAGATGCGCCGAAAGGACGTTTCCGTTTTTGAGTACCTCCTCCGGGATGTCTTCAGGATGATATTTGATAAAACCCTCGCCGCCCTCATGCCATGTCAGAAGACGCGCGACCTGCCCCCGAATATCTTTCAAAAACCCCTCCATCAAATCAGCTTCGTCTTTTTGAAAATGCATGACCGCCGGCTCGACATCCGCGGAGTTCCCCGATTCTATAAACTTTCTGATCCCGGCCATGTACTCGGGAGAAGCCCACGTGAGTATTTCAGGCTGAGGAACCGAAACACTGGCGCTTATCTTTCCTTCGGCCTTCAGCTTCGCGACCTTGTCGTTCCACTGTTTTTCAAAAATCCGCTTGGAAACAAGCAGTCCTTGCGGCGTTTGGACGAGCACCACGCTTTCCGGAGAAATCCCGTCACNNTCACGCGCGAGGATTGAAACCACGGCCTCTATATTCTGGGCGGTGTTCATGGAATTGTCGTGTCTGTCAATATGGAGCTTACCACCAACAAGCGCCGGATATTTCTCCCGAAGGGCCCGGCTGATCCTGAGCCATTCCGGCTTCGTCCTTCTGGGATTTTTTACGATGGAATACCTTTCAGCAGGCTTCACACCATTCCCGACCACCAAAATTTTCGAAGGATTTAACTGGTCAAGCGCGCGAGCGACATAAGCCGGATATTCCTCCACAGGATTCCCCAGCACCACCACTACCGGATTCGCGGGAATATCCTCCCTCCTGTCACTCACCGCGACATGTTCAAACATCTCGCTTGCCGCCCTTATCACGTCCGGCGCAAAACGAACTTCAGAACGCGCCTGCTCCGGAAACGGAGAGACAAAAAAAGCAGCTAACTTATCGCCATATCGCTGGCGGATCCATGCTGTCATTTGCGGGGTTGCCTCCAGCACCACAATCTTTCCTTCCGCGTAAGTTCCGTCCGCGGCCCTCTTCAAATCAGCGAGTGAAACCCCTTGCAGGAGCCCCTTCACATCCGGCCTCTCACGCATCACAAAATTCTTTGTTTCTCCTTTTTTTTCTTTCTCCTGAAGCTCCGTCTCCGACACAAAATGGTACTGAACACCGTCCGTCTCGCCTTCCCGCTTTTCCCGGGTCGTATATATAACAAACTTCGTAAACTCCTCAGGATATCGATTCATGAGAGATTCCCAGATCGCCGATTTCCCAACACCGGAACCTCCAGAGTAGATAAAGAAAGTTTTTCCTTCCTTGCCGTGGATTGCGCGCATCAATTTCGCGAAACTGTCAGCCGCCTTATCGATCTCTATCTTCCTTTGCTCGCCCACCCCGAAAACATTCGAGATCATATGATCGTAAGCGCGTTCCCGCCTCTCAGTCAAAAGCCACAACACCGCAAGTTTAAGACGAGCCTTCCACTTTTCTTCCGCAAGATCGATCCGTTCCCGTTGTTTCAAGCGCCTCAAGTGCTCCTTCATGATCTTCCGGACCTCTTCACCGGAAAAACGGCTACCTGTCATTTCCCCAACAAGCCGATCCAGCAAAAAATCCTCCAAAATCTCGACCGACCCCGTCACCACAGTCTCACCCCATCGCATTTCAGACCGAACTCCCTCCTGAATTTGATAATCCGTCAATTCCTTGGATTCAAGTTTAAGACCTTCTAAGAGAAATCTCACTGCATCTAAATTACGCCTTCCTAAAACAATCGAAAGAGGAATTTGATAGGGAGACTCCACGTCAAAAGCATTGGATGAAAAACTCCCCCCTCCGACAAGCATTTCATGATCTACCGCATCCTTATCCCCCCGATCCCCGACTTTAGCAATCTGATCCAAGAGCAAGCCGGTCCGCTTTGAAAAATCCTCTAGCGCCACCCCCTTATTGGCAAGAGAGCGATCTTCGGTAGAGCTGACGATCATAGCAGCATTGGTGGTGATCGAACTGCTGAGCCGTGCCCGCATAGGAATCTGGGACAAACGCATCAACTCATTGATCCGAAGCATGAGCTTGGGCTGATCTGGTTTCAAGTGGGGCCAAATAGTAATCTTATAGTCTGTCACATGATAAAGGTCATCGCTTCTCAGAAGTTTCTCCCGAATTAGCTTCATTGCTGCTTCGGAAAGATAATGGGGAATCTTTCGTTCGTAAAATTTATTTTCGGGATTACTTAGCTGGTATCCCACAGCCCCTTCTGAATGGTAAACATAAAAGAATGAGAGCACTTCCGGATCATTCCCGGACACATGGCTAATCTTAGAAAGAAGCATCCGCTTCAACGATTCTTCCCGTCGTCCCGTAACAAATCCTACGGGAATACGCCGGCGAGCGAGTTCCACAAGTTTCATGATAACATCCTCAGGGATCTGCCCATTTTCATCGGTAAGATTTTCATCCACATCAAAAAGAATACCGTTATAAGTTCTTTCGATAGCTTGAAGATACCGCGCGTGAAACTGACGCTCCTGATCAGGAGTCAACGGAGCGCTCCGCTGAGCAATCAGGCTTTCAAATTCATTATCCTTTTCATTCAACTGTTGTTGATAAGAGACTGTCGGAATGAGTCCAATCCTCAAATCCCGTTCATTTTTTTCAACAATCTTCGCCTCCTGAACAGTATTGAATCCGATCGTCTCCCGAGGATCCACACCCGAAAAAGCGATCGCCTTTTCTCCCTGCTTGACCAACCTCGAGATAGCTTCCAGCAAATCAACCTCGCGAAATACCCCTGATCTCTGGATCTCATCTCCCAGCTCGTGGAGCCCTTTGAGCGCCAACGCTTTCGTGATTATAAAGAAACTGGCATCATGTTCACCAAAACTTCGCTTCATGGACGGATTCCCCTTAGTCTGGAACAATCCTGTGACCTTGCCGTAAGAATCACGCTCGACACCGGCATAAGGATTCGCCTCCCAAGACGTGGGGATCGTCACCGCGAATTCCGGAAGCGCCTCATGCAAAAGCAGTGCCGTCTTCAACGTTAAAAGCTGGATGTTGGTGGCATCACTCCAGATCACAAGAACATTGTCTATCGCGCGATCATTCCGCAATTGATCTTCCGCCGCGAGCACCGCTACTCCAGTTCCCTGC
Source organism: Candidatus Omnitrophica bacterium UBA1443 (assembly GCA_002329545.1). Lineage (GTDB taxonomy): Bacteria > Omnitrophota > Omnitrophia > Omnitrophales > Aquincolibacteriaceae > UBA1443. Next base: position 39,604 of record DCTJ01000058.1, on the reverse strand, counting down.
CAACCAGTTTTATGAGGCGATGCGATTACTGTGTGGGGAGATATTCCGAGTTTTTCGAGCATTTCCCGAATTGGTTTATCATTGTCCTTATTGGTCGCCACAATAAAATTCGGGTCCAATTCACGAATCCGTTCAACAAGATAAGAAAGACTTGGCTTCCCGTTGATCGGGAAAAGGGGCTTCGGGATAGGGCTAGCAAGACGCGTCGAACGCCCTGCAGCAGCAATAATGATTCGCGTTTTTCCCGAGGGCACGAAAGATTCCAGATCCTTAAAACCCATGATCCGCGAAGCAAGATAAATGATCCGGTCCCTTCTCTCTCCACAAAGCAATGGGTTGGCCAACAACCGTTCGAGGACACGGCGGTCTTTTGCAAGATCTTTGCGCTCCTTCACCTTCGAGATCAAACGTCCGTCCTCAAAACGATACCCAAGCTCATCGAGTCTTTTGAGCGCCAGGATAAGTTGCGCCGTCATTTCACCATCATGTTTTCCGGGATGCTGACCATCCTCGATATCGACTTCGATGGCCTCAACTCCGAGATCCCGAATATTTTGTTGGTCAACCGGGATATGCATCTTTCCACCCTGCACATCCACTCTGTACCCATGCGTGTTCACAATAACGTAATCCATAAGATCATGAATAAAGTACTGCGGGCCCAACTGCTCCTTGAGAAGCTCTTCCACTCTCAGAAGATATTCGCTCACCGTCCGCTTTCCGCGCTCTCTCGTAAGATTAAAAACCATGATCTTCAGCGCTTGGCTTTGAAGGTAGGCGCGTCCAAATCCGCGGGTCGCCAAGGTCGGTGTCAAACTGGATTCCAAGGTCGTTGGCGCAAACATCAGAATATCCGCACCTGCGAGAGATTTTCTTGCATCATTGTTCAGGAACAGCATAGAATTTTTTGAAGCTAGGTNNTAGGTAATCCTGACGGGCCGCGATATCCACGAGAGACTCAAACTCACCCTTTTCAGTATCCGTCAAAGATTTTTCTAGCAAATAGATCTCACGGATATCCTGATCCAAAAGATGGTCCACGATGGCCGCTTCAGACGGTAAAAGAGCTCCTGACTCGGTAATCGCAACAAGCTGAAGATGCCGACTGTTATTCAGAAGAATATTCGCGCGAACCGATAAGAGCCGCTGCAGTTCCCCGATCGCTTTCTTATAGCTCCTTCCATTCCGAATGTAAGCTCCTGTAAAAATCAGGTTCCTCACGCCGTAATCCCGGAGATCATAAACCGGAACATTCTTCCGCTTCGCCGATTCTTTCGCGCCCCGCGCAAAGGAAGCCAGGTATTCACGAAATTTATCCTGCAGGGACGTCGGCAATCCGTGGAACATATCCTCAAAAACACTCTGCCCTGGTTGGCGGTGAATGACTCGGATCAATTGACCCCATAGTTCTTCAGGAGCCACCGTCTTGTCCAGTCTGAGTTCCAGGAACTTCTTAATGTCGGGAGCCCCGGCCTGCTCAGGGTCAAGTAATGCGGCGATGTTTTTTGCAATATCCGAGGGCCCAAGCATGTGGAAATCCCGGCGGATCTGTCCTGTACTCTTACCATCATCATAGGCGTTCAGCAAAAGCTCCAGCGGAACGCTTAATTTCGAAGCCAAAGCTTGGGAAATACCGTTAGAGCCCGTACCGCCACACAAAAAGATCACGTTCATCGGAAATTTGTCGGTTGACGGACGGAAAAACAAATCATAAATCCGCAGCTGATCCGCATCCCCATTCAAAGCTCCACGAAGAACGGCCCGAAAATCATCCACGCTCTTAAAGGGCGTCTTCCGGTAGACGAGGTCCAGAACCTCATTCTCCTCCATATCAGCGCGAATCATGATGCCCCCCACAACCGGAGGTCGATCCAAAACGATTAGGCGACGGACCAGCTCCATAACCGAGGCGCCTGATGTGTCTTTCATTTCCGAACGCAAGGAATCCCAGACATCCTTCTCTTTCCTTAGATCGTCATGACCCGTGCGGGTTTCGGGACGGGCTGAGGAATCCGCCATAAGGCTCTTCATGATCTCCACGGTTTCATCCGCCGACCGGCTGGTATTATCAATTTCAAATGCATCCACCGCCTTACGGAATGGCGCCACTGAGCGCGTCCGATCCCTCTGGTCACGGTCTTGAAGATCCTCCTGAACCTGCCGCAGGGAGATATTCACATCACCGGCCCTTCTGAAATCACTCAAACGGCGGGCGGCCCTGACTTCCACATCAGCTGTAATGTAAAATTTCCATTGGGCATCTGGAAAAACATCCGTTCCAATATTGCGCCCTTCCATCACCACATCATGATTCTCGCCAATACTCCTCGCCTGCTGAAAAATCCACTGAAGCACGCCCGCGTGTCTGGAAATCACCGCCGCGGCATTCCCTGTTTCGGCCGAACGAATACTGTCCGTAACAGGTAGCCCGTCTCGCAGCAACTGAGTTTGGGCATTCACAAAACGAGCCTCGAGCGTGGTTCGCTCCAGAAGATTCTGAACCGCTTTCGAATCATCCAGATCAACGCCTTCCCGCAAGGCCTTCTCCGCAATGGCCCGATTGAATGTCCCGAGATCAATGTGCAGATACCCGAGCTCCGTCGCGAGCATGCGAGCCACAGTACCCTTCCCGGACGCTGACGGCCCATCGATCGCGATCACTTGATGGGTCAATGGGTTGCGTTCAATGTCAACCTCCTGAAATGACGCGCGGGTTTCAGAACGAGAGCCCTGATCTCTCAGTAAGGCCGCTTCAGCCGCTTTCCGGACAACATCTGATTCATGATTTAAATATTCTTTCAAAGCGTCAGCAAGGCTTCTGTAATCCGGGGGCGGAAGACTTTTCCAAGTAGAATTATCCTGTGGACCGCCTGGCCAGGTTCCTGTCTCTATCTGATTCCGTATATCCTCATTCTCTGTCCGGACTTCAGTCAAAATGCGTTCTATGTGAGCGAGAGCCACCGCTTCCTGGAATTGTTTTTCCTGGGTCGGAGTCAGTTTTGATTCCTTTGTTGCACTCTAATCCTGGCGAAGCTCAGCACGGGATTGCTTTGCCAATTCAGGGCTCATTTCTGAAGAAACCTTCACAACAGAAGAATCAGCGGGCGCTGGCAGTGAAACAACCTGTGGAATTCCATTACTAAAGACCGACCCTGAGAATTCACGGGCAAGGACAGGCTGAAGATCAACGGGTTCCGTGGTGATCATCCCAAGGATAAGCCTCCGGACATCGTTGGCCCAATCTTGGGTCGCGGTAAGGCCGGTCACGGTGACACGCTGGGCACGATCAACGATCCCGAGAAGAGCGCTCATCTGGGAGGTTTCTACGTCACGGCTCCCCATGATGGAGCGAAGATACACTTCATGATCGTTCTTTGAGACCTCGTTGATGCGCGGGGTAATCTGGAGATAAGAAGCGTTCTTTTCCTTCGCGAGTTCTTTCAACCCTTCCGTGTGAAATCCGCCGGTCACGATTACGGCGTGTTGTTGCTTCGTCGCGGCCATTTTCTTGAGGGCATTTTGGAACATATAACGCTCGCGGGAAATGGCGGTCTTATAAAAATCCATCGCCGCGTCATACAGCTTTTCTATGGCGACTTCTCGCGCTTTATCATTGCCCCGTGCGCCGCGCGCCTTACTCCTCACAAGTTCTTCATATTCACTCCGCGTCAATTCCAGCGAAAAAAGTTTTCGCGAAAGATAAAGATCGCGGGCTTCCCTCACATAAGCTTTCTCGGCTTCCGTTTTCGCGAGCGATCCGTAAATATCGTCCTTCAGCCGCGTCATCTCGTCCCGCAATCCCTTCGCCTCAAGTTCTTCCATGAAAATCGTGTGTTGCGCGTAAAGCTTCAGATGCGGCCACGGTTTCATGGAAAATTCTTTCGGGAGTTCCTCGAAAGCGAGATCAAACGCCCGGCGCGTCGGCGAATAGCCACGCGCATGCGCGGCGTCACGAGTCTCGGCCTGGCGGTTCGCCGCGCTCTTCATAGACCCGGGAACTCCCCAAGCCAGGGGCCGAGCGCCTTCCGCCCCAACTTGTTCGAACAATTCTATCGTCTCTTTCGCGATCTTTCGCTTTTCCAGTTCTTTGATAAACAAATCCAACTCATTCATCGCCGCTTTCCGGTCAATCTTTGAGCCGATCTCGCGCAAGCGATAATAGCGAATAAGATGCGGATACCGATCCTGATAAAAGGCATCCGAAAGGTCAAGAGCGAGGTGTTTTCGGCTCGCGGCTTTAAGGACGGCAAGCCAACCCTCAAACGAAACCGTTCCCGACCCAAACGCTTCTTCCTGACGGACGAGGTTCAGGAGGTCTTTACCAAGTTTCATGCTGTACCGTTGGTCGATCGAAGCGCGCAGGGACGCGACATACTTTTCGGCGGACCCGTTCGCCCGCATCACCCGGATGAACGCCTCACGGTCTTTTTTGTAGGACGCCAGATCTTCAATGCCGTATCCCTCGACGCGCGCGACGTCCCGCGTTCCGTCCTCAACAAGAAACCGCTCCGGTCCGGTGAGATACCCTTCCCGCGCCAGTTTGTCCGTGACCTTTTGATTGAATTCCGGATGCGCGGGGAACACGCGAAACATTTCAGGACGCAGTTTCCCGGAAGCCCCTTCAAGAAGCATCAGTTTCACGGAAGAATTCTTTTCGATGAATTTGAGAAGTTTCTCAATATTTTTTTCCGCGCTGTAATTCCCGTGCGCGGACTGGATATGAATGAAGGCGGGGGCCTTTGGGTCCCCCATCAAAGTCTCGGTTACCTGGCCCAGTTCAGCCGGAATCCGCAAAACCTCTCGAGAAAAGACCGAAACTTCACCGGCCGCGGGCACACCCGTCCCCGCGAATGCGCTAGGATCCCAGACAAGAGTTGTCACGGTAAAAGCAACAAGCGTGACAAGCGCGACTATCGATTTACTTCGTTTCCAGGCGAAACCGGGCGCAAACATCGGGTTATTTTGCATAGTCTGATTTTTCCTTTTTTGATTGAATTTTGAATACATGGAATTCTGCTAAAAAGTAGCATGAATCCACAGAAAGAAAAGAGAGGCACGGAAGTAAATTCTTTATAAATTCCTTTAGCGGGAAAACGCTTTCATTTAGGGAGAGAATCGGTACTTTTCCAAAACAGGAGGGTAGTTTCATAATAAAAACAATTAAGAACAGAGCACAACAGATAACAGTATCTCCCCCTCTAGTAAAGGGGGAGTGAGGGGGATTTTAAAAATCTCCCCTTCCCCTCTTTTTCAAAGAGGGGAAAGACCAACTGCCTTCTTGTTGCTCATTACCGCAGCATGGAGATAACGCCACCCATTACGCCGATGTGGCGATCGCTTGCGCGGCTTCCATAGCAGACTGGAGCATTACAGCCACGCTGATCTGGTAGGCGCCCACGACCGTTTCATTCGTTCCTACGAACACCACTCTCCCGTTCGCAAGTTGAGCCGCCGCGAGATATGCCGCTTCATCTTCTTCGGTAACAACTGCGCCGGGCTTGATCTGGACCCTGCTATCGCCGTACCGTTGCTTCAAACGTTCCGCAACGAGATTGGCACCGCTCCCTACCACTTCAATCTGGCGATCTCTTATTTCGCTTCCAAACGCATTACGGGCAGCCCGAACATNNGCCATAATCACCACAACCACACCCTTCGCGACCAATCCGGCTTCTTTCATAGCCAACACCTCCCGAATGCGAGCTTCGTTATAACCCGTCACATAAGCGCCAGTATCCGGATTGAACGCCGCGGGGAACGGCTTTCCCGTTTGTTTCTCTATGGCAAGAATCAGATTCGTTAACCGCGACTCCACAGAAACCGCGGCAGGGCTTTTCACTCCCGTCGTCTCCAACCTCTGATTCGCCGCCGCATTGAGAGCTGCATGGAGAGCTTCTTCACGCTGCATTGCTTTCTGCAGAGCTTTCATCCCTTCCGTTTCTTCTGTTCTGCCTATGCTCGGGAGCCACACTGCGGGTTCCGTTTCGGGATCCCCCTTCGGTGCCTTAGATATTTGGTCGCTAATTCTTTCATTCCATTCAATAAGCTGGTTGCCCGCACTCAGAAGCTCTTTATCCGGCATATTCTCGAAGAGATCATTCGCCAGTCGAGGCATTGTCGTTTCTTCAGAGCCATCAAAAACCCGTTTCGGCCCGCGATTGGCTTCCATAATTTCATTCCTCAACCTTTTGGCTTCTTCCCTGCTGGCATCAATAAAGCGCCTTTTCTCTTCCGTTGTCAGAGGAATCTTCTCTTCCACTTTCGCCCTAATACCCTCCACAAAGTTCCGATACGATTTCCCTTCTGCGACGGGACTTACGGGAACGCTACGAATTTCGGAGCGTGCCTTAAAAGTCGCGAACCATTCATTCTGTCGCGCAAAGATCGCGAGCAGGTCCGGCACTTCCTTTGGTGTCTTGAAATCCCGAACCTTTCTACCCTGTTGTTCCGGCTGACCCGGCTGTTCCGGCTGACCCAGCTGTTCCACGGCTCCTGTCTTTAAAGAAAAAGTGGTATCACCAGTCACCGTTTCTGCCGCGAGTGCCCAGGGCTCATTTTCGGTAAATCCCCGGAAACGAAGATAAACGGGTATTCCCTTGATCGTTCCGTTAGTCAATCGGTGGTTTAGCGCGGCCAGCTTATAACTTTGGCTCATTCGGTTATACGGCATCCCCGACCCAATTTGCTTTTCAATGCGCTCCACCGACGCTTTTGCAAGCGAGTCATTTTTCGCGTCAAAGGCCAGCGTATCCGGCATGATCCCGAATCCAAGCTTCGCCAACGCTGGAGTTGTAGGAAAACTTCCGCCTTTCTGCTTATTAGGATTATCCATCAATTCCATCACTTGCTCAGCACCGATCTCAGGATTATCCAGAGACTCAAACCCGCCCATTTCCTTCACCTTCGCGATCAGCACCGGCAGATCCATCGCATTTCCTTCAACTTGGGATTTACCAAAATCATGGTAGATCATGTCATTGATACGGGCGACAGTCAGCAACTTGACGCCCTTTTCATGCAGAACACTGACCAGAGGACGGTCAAGAAAAACAGGTTTTCCGTCCGCGCCAAGATAAAACGCCTGCTGAGGAAAAAACTTCTGCATCGTCGGATAGCCGTGCCCGTTCACCATTTCGGTTTTGGTAACTTCTGCGACAGCCCCGGACCCACGATCAATCCCGACACCCTTAAATGTCGGCTGAATCGTGAAAAAGATATTTTCACGATTAAAACCAAGGAAATTGTTACGTTCCATATATTCGACCGCCTCGCCCGCAACCCCACCATTGACTAAAACACTTATTTTTTGTGCGGCAATCGCCTTTGCCACGGCCGCCCGGATTTCATTCTCAGACCGGCCGGTCATACGGCGGCGAATCATGTCTTCAATTTCGTATTTTCGGACTAAAAGCATCCGCGCTGCCATCGGGAGATCAAAATAATCCGGATAATTATCTTGCATTGGTTTCAGGATTTTGATGGAAGACTCCGAGACCGCTTCAAGGGCACGAAGATCTTTTTCCTCACGAGCCTGAAGACGCCGCAGAACATCCTGCTCTTCATCATTCAAAGAACCGGTGTCTTTAGCCGCCATCTTCTGGAGAACTTCAAAAACCATTAAAAATTTTCTCGGACTCAGGAGGAACATATTGCCCAACCCAAGCCGCGTCGCAGCGCCGGCAGCAAAAAACTCCAGCGCTTCCTCGCCGCCGATCACGAGATCCTCGGCTTTCTGGACATCCTCCGAAGAGTATTCATCCGCTACATTACTGACAGGTCCCTGAGTGAGCGTATCGTATGAAAAATCACGAACATGATCCGCATAATCTTTCACCTGGTTTATGACCCGGTTATACTCCCGAACAAACCCGTCAATTTCTTCAGCAATGGCTTTTGCCCGTTCCTTGTCGTCTCGATCAAAAGCATCGAGATACTGGAGATAAAGGTCTTTGGCGTTAGGAAATTTCGCGAAGAAATCCGGCACCCTCACCGACCTCATATAATCAGCGAATGCCTCAGGTCTTGCGTAGATACCCGGCGAACTCGCGGGAGTCACAGATACCGCCGATTCTGTTGGTTCCGCTGGTTGTGTTTGCCCAACAGCTTGTGTCGCCGATGCCGCCTGAGTCTGAGCCTGAGCCGAAGGCGGCGTCACTTCAGTGGTCGCGGGCGGTTGCTCAACCGAAGTGTCCGCAGTTGCTGGAGCAGACTCCGCCGGAGCAGGTGTGGAAGCAGAATCGGCCGGAGCCGTCGTCGCTGGTGTCGCCGATTCCGCCTGAGTCGGCGCGGCCGCTTTGGCCTCCCCTGGAGACACTGGGGGCACCACGGGTACAGCAGTGGCAGTTTCACCGGGAGTTGATTCAGTCGGAGCAGGAGCCCCATCAGTTGTTGTATCCAATCCGGGCGTTTTCGGTGCCACGGGCTTTGCAATAGCCCATGTATTTTTTTTCGTCACCTTGTAGATAAAAACCAACCAAAAACCAACAGCCACAATTCCCGCCGTCAATTGTCCGAAGAAGAGCCAGGTGAAAGGCAGAGTCGTGACCGCTGGCATACCCGAAAGAACGATGCCGCTTGATACCCCAGTATCACCTATCATCGCCGTTGTCATTCCCTGAACGTACGGAACCCCTTCCGAGAACAATGTCGCGAGATAGGCGACAAACTTTTGAACAGGGGGAGCCGAAATGGTTAGAACCCAAACAAGCGTGCTTCCGGCGCCGATCAGTCCGAGAGCCCATTCAGACCTCCGACCTTTCATGCTTAGCGCCATCGCGAACCCAGTCGGTATCCCGAACAAACAGGCAACCCCCACACTCAAAAACATGACAAACCAACCCGGTGTAAAAACAACGCTCACAACAGCAATAATGGTTCCCAAAACGGCCGTAATTCTGATCCTGTTCCTTCCCTTGCGAAGCTCATTCCCTGTGTCAACTGAAACCTTGTTAAGAACCTGCTGGACCTGCCATTTCATCCAGACTTGATCCTCTTTCGTCAAACCGCCGATGGAGACACCACGCATTCTTTCGTTCACGATCTTTTCAGCCAGTTCTCCGAGCTTGATCCAGTCATGGCTCGCGATGGTCATGTACTCGTCATCCGTCAGATCACGGAAAAATTCTCCGGCAAGAAATGCGCGATGGTCATCATCAGCAACTCTGGCTGTAAGATCTTTATCCTTCATAGCATCCGGATAAAGTTTAATTTTGACAACCGGCTTTTTGGACTGATCCACTAACTCCAGGGCATACCTTAAGCGATACACATTCAAGATCCTGACCAGAAGAATCATGCCGCCAAGCCCGGCAAAAAAGGTCGCCAACAAAGAGCCACTGAGAAAACCCAACGCAACGATAGTCGCCACAAGCGCTACCGCGGCAAAAACCTCATGGTTGCGTTTCAAAAGATAGAAAATCAGGCTAAATCCGGCAAAAAGAGCGATCAGCGAAAGCACCACTGGATTTCCGCCCAAAAGGAGCGTGGATGAACCGAACGCAATTTTCATGGCAAGCCCCCAAAAAACCGTATTTCCGATCAGCGTGGAAACCGCCTTCGAGTTCACGGCCCCAGCGCGCATGGGACGCTCCTCGGTAACCACCGGAGCAGGCGGGAATGCCGGAGGATTGAATAATTGGCCAAAATACAGATCCTTCAGGGGATCCACACCCATAAAGGAAAACTTGATCCGCCGCCAAATCGTCGGCAAAAGAACGACGAAAAGCTCGGGATCCAGGATCATTTTCAAGAAGAGTTTGGTCCAAGGTTCCTTAAACACATAGGTGCCATATTCCTTGTTAAGTCCCGTCCAAAAGGTATCTATCAGCTGTTCTTCGTAGTCAAACACACGGGACACATAGAGGTTCGAAGAAAGCAATTTTTCCCCCATCCACTGCGCGAGATCAATACCCAGAACTCTGGGAATCATGAAAAAAGGGGCAAGGATCGCGGCAACCCAAAAACGCCATTTCACCGACCATAAACTTAAGTCTTTCCCCGGCGTTTCCTCAAGATATTTCGCCACCATGATCCCGTGAATCAGAAAATGAAACCTCCGGTACTGGAACTGAGCGATACCAGTCAACGCACTCGTAAGTAGCACACCCAAGATAACTAAGGTGATGTATCCAGACAAGGGAATCAACACCACCCCACTCACAAATGGGAAAAAAGCCGTCAAGACACCAATCATGAGCATTACATTCCACTTAAAATTGGAACTCAGAGCTTTCTTCGGGTGGTTGTTAGCGAACTGTTGCGGCGAGTAGTACGCAAAAGTGTGACCATGCTCCCGCATCATTTCGGTGAAAATGTCGTTTTTCTTCCATTTGTAGAACTTGGCGCTCTTGGTCCCGTAATCGTCAAACATGTCGCGGTCGTCCGCCAAAAGCGCGCGACCGTCTTTCCTGACAAGAAGCGAGTTTCGATAATTTCGCCAAAGCGCGGCATTCGACTTCGCAAGCGCCAGATCTCCCGCTTCCTGAACCCTAACAATTTCATCATAGCGTTTTTTCATCGACAAGAAAACATCTTGAGGCAAGAGAGAGATCGCTTCCCAACTGAAGGGCGCGTCCCGTGTCAATTTCTCAAGGCTTTCGATATTATGGCGGGTTACGTGGAATTTCCCATTCACATAGTACTTCGCAAGTTCTTCATAATGCTCCCCGCACCACGCAATCATAGCCTGCATATCCGAGTTGTTGTTAGAAACCCATTCATCTTCTCCATTAAAAAAGCGAGCGAAATTATGCGTTTTCACCCATTGATTCGCCCAGCTCTGCCAATCAGCTCTATCTCTCAACGCTTTTTTCACCCTTTGATCGAGAGCCAAAGCTTTCACGCGGTCAAATTCACGTCCATACTCAACAATAAATTTCAAACTTTCGTCAAAATCCTGGTCGAGTGAGTACCCGAGAATATTGTTCCATGCTATCCGTTTCCCAACCGGCACCTTTTTCATTTCAAGATCCAGAGTCACGATCTTTTCTTCGATCTTCCCCGCGCTATACTTCGGATGCATTTTAGTAAGCACCTGGCGCAACACATCCCCCTTCGATTCGTTCAAATCCGCCTCAATCTTGACCCGGAGCAGTTCCATCTTCATCTGATTGATGAGATGCTCATAGGTATTCGGGGTGAAAACAAAAAGACGTGAATAATAGCCGCCATAGGGAAAATCCCGCGTGGCCATAGACATCTGCGCCAGGTAAATCTGACGCTGGCTGTACTTACCGTATTGGCGCTGGTGCCCGGTCATTTGGGGGTCAGCCGCACCCACGGGACTCAGCTGGTTATCCGCGGTCGTTCCGGCCGTAAACATCAGCGAAGGGTCCTCCCCTTCGTATGAAAGCCGTCCCTGAATACTTCCGGCTTCCGGATTTTCAATGTGCGCGCGAGCGAAGTCAACGATGGAATCCGGCATAGCGATATTACTTCCGTCCAGACTCTTCGTAATCGAAATATGCGAGAGATAATGACGTTCAATTCCATCTATTCCAGTTACAGTCATAACCTCGGCTTCAAGACTTTTGGGCACAATGTTCACTTTCCCATTTTTCACATAACGATAACGGAACCGTTCTTCCCCTTCACCATCCGTAACCATTTCCCGCTCCAACTGCTGTGGGAGCAGAGATTCAATCGGGTTTTTCTCTTTTTCTACCTCAGCCTTCATACCGGTTTCAATCTTCTTCAAAGTTTCTGAGAAATCCGAGAACAGATTGTTCCCATTCTTATCCTGGATCGCAAGGAGCTTCTTGATTTCAACAAGAGTTTCGCGGATTTCGGCTTGAGCGTCTTTAGGGGTAGCCTCGGTCAGGGCATACTTCCAGGATTCTTCCACCTTATACATAGATTCCCAGACAGCCTGGAACTTCCCGGCATCGGTCAATGCCTTTTCATTTTTCTCGATCGCCGACTTCAATTGCGTGATAAGTTTCTCGAAACTCGAACCAGCCGCGGGAGAAAGCCCCTGCAACCGTGCCCGCATGTCCACCCAGTCCTCATAAACCGCCTTGTAAGTGACCCTATCCGCCACAACATACCATTCCTCTCCAACTGCTTGGACATTGTTTTCCTTGGTCAAATCCTTTTCGACCTTCTCTTTCAGACCAGCATCAAAATAAAAATCATCACCTTCTTTATAAAGTTGCATTCCTTTAGTGACCGCGGATCTTTTCATACGCATCGAACCATGAACAAAATTGTTTTCAGGTGTGTATTGAATCTCGGGATCCAGAAAAACAACTTTTTTCTTGCCGCGCTTGTCGCGGCTCTTCACCTCAAGGATTGTGGCCTCTTTGAGCGACGCTGGTCCCTGATAGAACTCTACGTCTTCCAAGATTATGTCGACATAATCCATATCCGCACTGGAAAACCGCGACCGGATATGCTCCATATTCAGCTTATGAGCTATAGCGAAGGTATGCTTGACCTCGTTAGCAGGCAACTCCCGCGAACATTCTTTATCGAGATAGAATTTCCCATTTTTATGGTAGGTTCTCTTTCCATCTTTCGTCACGTGCTTGATCCTGTAATGCATACTTTGTTCCAGCTTGCGGCTCACGTCCTTGACGGGCTTACCGTCGGATCCCGGATAGGTAAAATAATATTCGCCATCCTCAAACACGAGTTCTTCGGGGGCAAAGGTCCTTTCGCCATGCTTGAGAATACGTCCATCCTCGCCCAGCGACGACATAAGCGACTCAAGAGTGACCATGGAAGGTTTTCGGGAGCCCGGCGCGAGCATCATGACAAAACGCTCCGCGACTTTCTCGAGAACAACGTCCGGAACCCCGAGTTCGACGAGCCCTTTGAAGGCCTTCTCCATTTCATCCTTGATAAAGGCCTCCGCCTTTTCAAGATCCCCCGCATTATTGATCCCGTTAAACCAGGGCATCCCTAGCGTACCCGCACGGTTGTTCGTCAGCTGACTACGGAACGCCTGCGAGATCAGCTGGCGAGCCTCAACAGCATTTTGGGGTCTAAAAAGCGCGGAAGTCACGTCCATCATCACCCGCTCAAAATCCTCGGTCCCCAAGATCGAGTCCACATCCCGATTATACTGATCCCATTCTTCTTGAATTTTCGCTTTTTCTTCGGGAGTTTTTGCCGCATCGCGAGCCGTTTTGAACCCGGCGATCCGCTTTTGGTATCCGATGTCTTTTTTTACAATCTCACGAAGACTTCCTTCTTCCGTAAAGTAATCCTTTTGCTCCTGCAAAAGGGAGACTGCTCCAAGAATAGTCTCACGAGGAACCAAATCACCCTTGAACGTATCATTGATCAGCATACGGTTCAGAGCGACCGTTTCTTTGGTATCAAGAATTTCTTTCGATTCCTCCGCCGGCTGATCTGAAGGCTCCCCGGAGCGTGGGGCGGGCATGGCCGATTGCCCCTCTCTCACACGGATGGCTTTTTTGAGCAAATTCACTTCATCGTTAAGTAACGCTATTTCTTTCGCCAGAGCTTCTTCGTTCGCAATCTCTTTTTTCTTCATCTCCTTCTTTCGTTGCGCCTGATCCGTATTGCCCTGGATATCCATGAGTTCCTGGAGCGACGCCTCAACCCCGCCCAGCATCCGGCTGAAGCGTTCACCCTCCTGCGTCTGATATAAGGTTTTATTGCTCATGACCTCATTAAGAGCAGATGCTAACGCCTTAGTGATCATTACCCTTGCTGCTTTCGAACGGGCTGCCTCTTTTGCCCTGGCGCTCTGGTCCTTCTTGCCTTTAAGATTGATCCGCACCATAGCCGGGATCACGCCAGGCGTCCTCTTCGTCCCTGATAAGATCTCTCGAATCCTATAAAGACCCTTGTCGCCCGGAAAAACCTCTTGTCCCGCCGCATTCTTCTCGCTCAGAATTTCCTCTATCTCAGCCTTGGCAGTCTTATCAAAATCTTTTTCCACGATAAGCTTTTTCGCAAATGCGACAAGCACCGCATTCTGCACCGGCCCAGCTTCCATCAGTGAGTCCAGAAGCAACGGCCTGCCATCACTGCCCGTTTCAAAATCACTGCCATTCGGATTAAAACCTTCGGTTGTATTAAATACATAATTAACCAAAGCGCCAAATTCAACACTTCGGCCCCCGAACGGATCGTCTTTGGCGGCACGGATCTCCTGTTCGCTAAATCCCTTGCTCCTGGAGTCGCGGAGAAGATAACGCTGCAGAAAAAACAAACCGATAATGCCACCGATCGCAATCAACCAGATAGGCACTGCTGTCAGAGCAACCGAAATGGCGGTAAGCGCACCTCCAAAACTTCCCGCACTGACAACAGCTACAACTGTACCGGACAGCCAACCCCAGGCCGCCGCAATTACACTCATCAATCCACTGAAAATTCCTGACCAGCTCCAGAGATTTACTAAAGCGCCAAGTGCCCAAAATATGGTCCCAAAGGTAAGCCCAACCGTTACGATCTCGGTCAGAAGATTTTTGAAATTGCCAATCGTATTCGCCGCAAACAGGTACGATATCTGCTCAATAAGAGGCGGCATGATATACATGTAGTTGAACACGGCAAGCAGTGGGATCGCCAGCCAAGTGTTCGCGAAAGCGGCCAGAGCCACTATGCCGAAGGCCATCACCGTTTTAAACACAAACATACCCGTATCAATTCCAGCTTTTTTCCAATCCCCACCCTTCTTACTGTGAATAGCCTTCACAACCGAAGAATAAGCGTGTCCGAAAGGAACAAGTAAATAGATAATGGCCGGTAAGGCGAAGATAATCCCAGTCGCCATGCCTGACGTTCCAAGGTGAGCCACAGCGACCGGTGTAGTCGAGACCACAAGTCCGGTGATGAGCGCCCAGGTTATACCCGAAATAAGGCTACTGAAAGCGAGCATGATCACGAGATTTCGACGGCTCGTTTTGTAATAATCCGAATTTTTGTTTCGCGCAGGCGACTTTAATGCTTCCTTCAGCCCTTTTTCTTTCCATGTATTTTTAAAGGTCGAAACTTTAAAACCGCCCTCCACGCCTTTGCCGGTCAGGAACGGCCGAACAACTTTATTCCATGAACGACGAATATTAAGAAGCACCCCAATAATAAAACCCACGATCAACAGCCCGTTGACCCCAAGCCCCAGAATACCACTCCAGGAAAGGAACCGATGAATGCCAGTCTTGGCCTCGT
Organism: Candidatus Omnitrophica bacterium UBA1443; assembly: GCA_002329545.1. Lineage (GTDB taxonomy): Bacteria > Omnitrophota > Omnitrophia > Omnitrophales > Aquincolibacteriaceae > UBA1443. The sequence goes on along the minus strand of DCTJ01000058.1, from coordinate 24,460 downwards.
CCGGAACAGGTGAAAACTGATCCNNTAGCGCCCTCGATTGTTTTAGCGAAATGTTCACGCATGATCAGAATATCGCTCGGCGGCATTTTGAATTCCTTCGCGATAATGTCCATGACGCCAATCTTTTTCACAGGGTCCATGGCAGACTCATCGAGCATAATCAGAATATGCAACGGTGAANNGTAGGTCCCTCTGTAATTTTCATCCACATTCGCCTGGTAGAGCCTTCCCGCGCGATCGAGCAAATCCTGAAGATACGTCGCATCGATCCCGCCGTCGACCTTACTCATAGCTTCTACCCGGGTCTTGATGGCCTCCAGAATTCTGTCCCACGCCTTCGAGTCCGCCTCATATTTGAGATACTTTTCAATCGTTGGCATCGGCCGTAGTAACTGAAATAACTGCCTTTTGGCAAAATGTGCTTTCGAGTAACCAACAGCCTCCCTGGCAGAAAGAGGCTTTTCCTCCTGCAGTGCAGCTGACGGTTGAATGTCGTAGAGCTTTTCAACACCGGTCGTGAATATCTCCTGAGCCTTATCGGTTGCGGCCTTGATCCTTTCTGATTTTCCTGTATCTTTCACCCGTTGGGCAATCCCGTACTGGAAAATCTGATCCGCAATCCTGAGGGCTTTGAGTATCTCCCCACGATCCGTACTCTTACCATAGATCATCTTTGCCGTCTCAAACCAGTTCTCGACATCTTGATCCGACAACCCGGCGATGAGCGACTGGGCGCCAAACCGGGACATTTCTATTTCTCGGGCCCGGGTCTCTTCTTTTTTTTCACGTTCTGACTTAGGCTGTTTGCCGTCGTCATTAAAAAGGAGTCCCGGAATATTTTCATTGAACAACTTGTCAAAAAGGTTGATTCGAATCCTCTGATCTTTGAAATTTTCAACCGCTCGCGAGATGCCCTTAGACGTCTTATCCTCACTGCTCATACCCCGAAGGATCTCCCAAGCCCATGAATCAATCTTCTGCCGATCCTTCCGTTTCGAAAGATTAAGTTTTTCTTCTGCCACCTCGTTATAGGCTTGAACCAATTTGTCTCGCAACTGGAACTTCACAATCATGATATCGAACGCGGGCGAACCTTCCCTTAACATCTCATCCGATATGTCCTTGCGTTCCCCCTTGGACAGAGCTAATTGCTTTCCGAACACCCTTTTATACGCGCTAACCCCCTGATCAATTTCTCCCGCTACAACCCCGGCAGGGTCCTGAGAGTCTCGATATTTTTTGAGAGCTTTGTCGCGCGCTAGGAAATACTCCCGTTCGTTCGCACTCATCTTGCTCAGATTTACACTCGCAACTTCCGTCGCGTCTGAGCGATCTTTTTCGCTCCCGGGTTTATACTTCTCGACAAACCGTTCAACCACCGACCTGATAATATTTGGATCTTGAATCTGGTTCATCGTATCTTTGTAGACTGCCAAGATGTCATAACGCGCCAGAATTCTATCAGCCGGTCCCGCCTCGTCGCCAAGCTGGCTGTCCACCTTAAGAAACTGCCTCAACAGGAAAATCTCTTCATTCCGGGAAATCGTATCCTGTAATTGCGCCGAATACACCTTATAGAGAAAACGGATATCATTGACGCGGTCATTCGTAATTTTTCGGAGATCGTTTGTAAAACGCTCGACTTTAATCTGTTGCCTCGTGGCAAACATGCTCCAAGATTCTGAAGGCCCGAGAATACGTTGTTTCCCGCGTCGGTAGGTCTTGATTTGTCCATCCACCACCTCAAAAGGCATCACTTCTCCCAATGTTCGATAATTCAACGCTTGCATGAGAGCCAAGTCTTCGATATAGTCGTCAAGCATTTGATTCGCGCTCACAGGAACATCTCCCCTCAAGTGGCGATAATCCAAGAACGCCAGGTTAACGATCATCGCCGCCGTACCAGCCTGACGCGATTCCTTGAGTCTCAACAAAATTTTGTCAACCTCATTGGGGTTGATGGTAGGGCCTTTCATCTCATTGACTCTTTTGAGAAATGTGTCCCGGTAAGCAACCTTGGCTTGTTCGGCAAGGCCCTCCATCTTCACTTCAAACGCGGCATTGGCCAATGCCGCGGTACGGGCTTTCGTATCAGTCCAAGTTTTCAGACGGGACAAGATAGGCGAAACCTTACTGATGTGCATTTCGGCAGGCGATCCCGCGTTGTTTTTCCTGTAAAGCCCATAGGCAGCTCGCAAAACAATGGTTTCTTCAGTCTCTTTCTCCGTTGCCGTTTTGTAGGCTGAAGTATTAGCGAGATCTAAACTACCAGTTCGAAGGGCCTCCGCGACATAGGAGAGCTCCTCATTGATCTGGGTGGGCGTATAAGCATCGGGAGACGCAATTACGCCAACAATGCCAGCCAGATTTTTCCGCTCTTCTTCAGTAAAAATCCGCCTATCAAGCGCAGGATCACCGACAGAAAATTCCTGGCTCAACCGCGCGGAAATAATCTTGCGATTCGCGATACGGTGCTGAACCAGTTCCCAAATCTGTTCAACCGTCAATGCCTCGGCGGCGGGAATATCCCGACGAAATTGATCAAGCTGTTTCTGAATTGAGCGAATATCAGGTGGCGCGAGCTGAAGGACAGTAATCTGGGCGTCATTTTCTTTAAATGACACAAAGGTCTCGGCAATCTTTTTTCGCTCATCGACAATCCTCTTGATCTCGGTAACAACATCCTGTGGTTTAGCGTCTTGAAATTGAAAATTATTTTCATCCATCTGAAAGATCAGTTCGCAAGCAACCGACATGACATTGCCCTCTAGTTCTCGCGGACTTTTGCCTTTTCCATCAATCGCCGTTCCAATAACCGCCCGCCCCTCTTTTCCAAGCGCGCCAAGGAACAACGCCTTGGCAAGATCTTCATTCACAGACACATTCATGCCTTTTTCGTTTCTTTCAAGATCAATGATCCCGGAAAAATCATCTTTCCCATCCTGGAGATCTTTGGCAATCGCGAGAAGAAATCCGACGTCTTCGCCTTTTTTGTCAAAGTTGGTGACATGAGTACCTTTTAGGTCAAGGGTAATACCCGCCTTTTGGAGCGAACGATTGAGGTTCCCGGCAATTTGAAGCCGGTCAGTTAAAACTGTCTGACGCTCCGCAATGCTCATGGCCTGCCACTTTTCCCATTCCTCTGGATCGTCAAAACCCAGAGCACTTGGCGTATACCCACTCTGAACATCCCCATAAACGAACTCCGCCAGAGTCCGAAGAATTCCCGAGTCGCGGGGGTCTGAGGTATCCAACGGACCGTAAAGTCCTTCCACACTAGTACGTAAACTACTCATGATTCCACGCATCTCAATTACGGACTTAATCCGGTCATTTTTTGTCCATGTCTTACCATCCTTGCCGTCTGACTGGCCCATAAAAACCTTATAGTCCGCTTCTTTTTTAGCTTTGGCATGGTTAAAACGCTCAAGCGTAAATTCTTTACCCTTCAATGAGGCTTGTGCCGACAATTTGTCAGCCTCTGAAGTTTCAGGATTTTTGATACGGGTCTGAAGTTCCGCTATCTCGGTCTTTAATTTTTCCATATAGGCCAGGGACTCGCGGTCAAGCGTCTTCCCGGTTTCTCCGAGAACTTCCAATGCCATATTGGAAATACTTCCCGCGACCCGGCGTTTGTCTTTATAAATTTCCATCGCCGTCGCGAGATTTTCGCCTTTATATTTTTTACCATCCTTGGTAGTAAGCTCGGTTAAGTAACCCTGAAGATCCTTCTCGCCCCAGAAAACATCTTCAAGCTTTACTCTTTCTTCGGTGAGTCTGACCCGCTCCGAAAGATCTTTTGCAAGCCATTCCTTTCGGTTTTCTCCGGCGTCATGGCCTGAACCAAAAAGGATATCATTTACATAGGCGAGCGCGTTCGACATCAAACGCCCCTCGACTTCCGCGTCTCTTGACGCCTGTTTCCGTATCTTGACATCTTCTAAAGTCACCTTTGCGCCGGACACAGGATCGATCACTTCCGTCTGTTTTTTGGCTATCATCTTCTCTTCCAAGGCTTTTAACCGGAGGTAGGTCGTACTCGTCAAATCTTCTTCCTTGATGGTCAAATTCTTGGAGTTCGCAAGATGATGCGAAAATCGAGCCGTCAGATAGGCCGACTGCTCCATCATCTTTTGGTAATCAGCAATCCGCGCGGGGGTCGCGTCCCGGCCGGGGCGCGGATGTGCCAGGATAGTCGCGATGTTCTGGGCCATAACATAGGCAAATTCTTCAGGATCACCCACCGGGATCTCGCGGCGCTTGACCGTCTGGGTCTTGGCATCATAAAGACCGGAAGCGATCGAGAGAAACTCCGTGGCCTCTTTCCACCCGGTCACCCAATCGTCCTTATTACGTTCAACACCCATAATTCCCTGGAAAATATTGTTCAGATTGAATTCAGGAGAAAGATTTTCGATCGCACGCCGGTGATCCTCTTTGTTCAGGATCTCGTCGAATGTCAAATTTCTCAATTCATCATCCCCCAACGCTCGGTAGAGAACAAGCGTCAGAACTTCCGCCCCCTGAACCGGGCTCCTCAGGGAATAGGTTCCCTTTGACTGTCCTCGCATCATCTCAAGGGCGGCAATCGCCTCCGGGAAATCATTGGCGATCGCTTGAGCTATCTTTCCGGAATCGCCCTCTTCGCCACGGGAAACCGCCAGCTGATTCAACTCACCCATGAACGCCGCTATGGCAAGCTGATTCATATCAATACCGCGATCTTCAAGCAACTTATGAGCTTCAGGCCCCATCGAAAAACACTGACTGAACAGGTTACCCCAAATCTCTTCCCCGAGGCCAACCTTCATAAATCCGGTCTTTTCAAAAAAGCCACTCTGTTGAAGAGATTGATAAGACTCGGTGACCCGCGCCACCCAAGCCGCCGGATCTTTTCGTCCATACCGTTCCGCCACACGCCCGAAAATATTCACCATGACCATCTCAAGATCACGCCGATCCTGAATCTGGCTTGGCGTGGCTCCCGCGGGAAGATCATCGATTCCCAAAGTTTTGAGAAAACTTGCAACGGCGGTGGCCAATTGCATGTCCTTATACATCAGCGCTTCATCCACTGAGAAATCCGCGGCACGTGTGCCCATACCGGTCAGTTCCGGTTTCACGGTCTCTTCAAGATATTTCGGAGCAGTCACGTCTTCGGTCGTATCATCTTCAATCCATTGCGGGATCATGGCCTTGATGCGATCAATCGAATCCTCAGCGCCACGTGGCAGTTCGATTTTGATTCCCTTCTCTCTGGCAAAATCAATCATTCTCTGACTAGCTTCCCAGTAGGCATCCGCGGCCCCCTTGTAGGCCTTGAGTTCGTTTATGTAGCGGAACGCGGCGTCAATCGGGGCGTCCGGATATCCATCGCGCCTCGCCCGCTCGCGAGCGATCCGATACGCTGTCGCGACAGCTTCCACGACATCTCTGCGCAGTTTGACTTCTTTTTGAAGCTTCTGGACGTCGAGGCCAAGCTCAACCCAGCGAGCTTTATCATCTTGATCTCCCTGCTTCGCCCAAAGTTGTTCGATGGATCCTCGGTTTTCCCAAAAATTCATCATCGCCTGGAGGTTAGAATCATAAATGAGGTAAGAAGCTCCCAAACCGAGGAACGGCTCGCCTTTTGAAAGCTCCGACTGGCGAGACGGATGGCTCAGGCCAGGCTTCACAGAAAACTGAAGGCGATTCTGATCCAGTATTTTGGCAAATTGTTCGTTGATCTCCTCCCGGACTCGGGCGCGAACCGCTTCATCCGATTCGTAATTTTCAAGATTGCCAACCTTCGTGAGATCCAGGCCCTCAACAAGGTCAAATGAAATCCCCAACTGACCGGCCTTCGTTTTGAGACTGTCGAGATCTTCCGCCAGCCTGTTTTTTTCCACTTCCATCAAAGTCGCGAGGCGGTCGTGGAAAATCTTCTTTTTCTCCCCTTCGCCGACACTCATTCCCTTGACTTCTGTCCAGAGAGCGCTCAAGTTGGCGGCAAACGCGTCCTCAGATTCATGTAACGCAATGGTTTCCAAAGCCTCATAACTTCTCGCCTTGATGCCGTGTTCGTAACGACTCGCGCCAATCATTGCTTCGAGCTTTTGAAGTCCAGACACCTGATCCGAGAGAAGCTTGTTCATCCGGTTCAAAACACGCAACCGGCTGGCCGCCGAAACAACGCTCCGAACCTGGGATTGAATCACCCTTTCGTTCTCTTTGACCGCCGAATCCTCAAGACTCCTCGTATGCCGCAACATAAGAGTGTAGATTTGTTTCTGACTCCCGAAAAGATCGGCGCCGTTCCAGCTAAAAACCGCGAAACGATTACTGTCGGCGCCCGGCAATCCGGCATCCGCATCCAGGCTTTGATAGAAAACCCCCGCGTCGCGGTAAAATGGCGATTGTGCCATTGATGCTGAAGTCACATAGGCGGAAGGGCCCATGGTCGATCGAGCGAGCACCGAATCCAGCATGGAATTCAATGTAGCGGACTGCCTGCTATAGCTTCCCCGGCTCATCTCGCGCAACTGCTCGTCAATCGGGGCCAGCGCGGTCGTTTCAGTCTGGAGGCCTTCGTTATACGCCGTTCCCTGTCGAATTGCATCCGGTGAAAAACCCAAGCGCTTTAGCTGAGACTCCAGATATTGAATAGCGGCCGTATCGCTTTGGATACGCGCGTCCAGATCAGCCGTTTTCAGGCTATAAATTTCATCTGTAGCGCGATCATTCACAAGGAGTGACCGTAACCGATCTACATGGGTCCGGACACCGTCGGGTCTTGGTTCATAGGAGGAACGCCACTGCTGGAACTCCTCTTTGATCTTCTCATAAAGCTTGATCCGCGCCGTCAGTTTTCCCATCTCGCTTTGGATTCCCCATGTTTCCTTCGACTCCTGGGCATGGGCTCTTGCCCGCTCAATAATGGCGCGGGAACTTTCCGCTAATAGTTGCGCCGCGGTTTGTTGAGCGCCGGATCGGGCTCCAAAAATCGCCCGTTTCAAATGATTAAAAACACCTCCGAAACCAAGCGTAAAAACAGAACCCGTTGTAGCTTCACCGGTCTCAGGCTGAACTATGGATCGCTGATATCCAACTCCCACATATATATCCAGTTCCGCTTTCATGACTGCCCAGGCCTTTTCGACATTCACAAACGCCGCCTGGATCGCCTCGATCCTGCCCGTGTACCCGAACACGGAGGTCCCCTCGTCCCCGATAAATTCCAGAATCTGCTGGATGTCCCGATACCATTCATCACGGGATGCATACGCTCCAAGATCAAACATCTTGGCAAGAAGATATTCGGAAGTTAAGTAAGATTCCGTACCGTCAACAAGCCCGCCAAGAAGATCCCTCATCGCGTGGCGCTGATCCTCCGTCGACTTCCCATTGGCTGCTTTGACTAATTCCTGAAGTTTCTTTTGGGAATCCTGAAAAAGTTTATAAGTCCGTATCAAACTTTCCACTTTGCCGAGTTCCAGCAATTCCTCATCCAACTTCTGTTGTTCTTTTTGCAGTTCATTAAGCTTTTTCCGCCACTCCCGTTGGGTCTTTTTATCTTCTTTTTCGCCGGGTTTTTCGGCATCAAGTTGCTTTCTTTTTCCAGCCAACTCCACTCGTCTTTCTTCTAATGCCAGTTTTTTTTCGGCGATCAGCCCCTCTTTCTCAACATCGCCGGCCTTTTTCATCCTTTTAAATTCCGGATGCTTCGCCCATGCTGAATCCGCCGCCTTCTTCATTTCCGGCAGGAATCCTGAAAGCACACCCTCCATTGCCGTCAAATCTTTGGCCGCTGACTCTAAAAACCCACCATTTTCATCTAAAAACCGGAAGTAAGGATTGGTGACGCGTTTTAATTGTGCCTGATAGGCATCACGGGTAAATTGCTCATTAGCCTGCTCCAGAGCATTCTCTGAAGGAATCGGCCGAAAATCCGGCGTCGCGAGCCTTTTGACAAGAATCTGAACCTTCACCCGGTTAGCAATCATGGCGGATAGATTGGTTTCTTCTCTCACCAATTCATTCGCCGCACCCACCAGAGCTTCCCAGCTTTTTTCTTCAAGCCTCTGGTCCGCAGACACTTTAACCAGGGCCGGAACGAGTCTTGCTAACTCATCCGTCTCGCCCTTTGACAGCGCGGTAAGGATACGGTCTGTTTCAGCGTCAACCGCGACCTTTCTCTCCTTAAGACGTTTACGAACCTCCACAACACGTTTCGCGAGGAGCTCCTGAGCGGTTTGAACGCGTTTTTCCTGGCCCGTAATCTGTCCTTTCATGGTCACGAGGCGGTCAAGCAAAACTTTAAGTTCAAAATGCGTCCGGGTCTCAAGATCCAGCAAATGCGAATCGGCGCGTTCCTTTGCCGCCTCCGCTGAATACTCCGCGGCGCTTCGAGTAAAACTCAGGAGAGGAATGTCAAAACCAACTCCGCCGTTCACGACAAACGTCCACGCGCCAAGATCCTCCAGCGAAGCTCCGAAACCGGCGTTCAGGTACGCAAAAAGACGCAATCTTTCCTGATGTACCCGGTCTAGCCGCATCGCCGCCGCTTCATACTGCCCGGCCGCCAGACGGGTATTGGGAACCAGTAATTCATGGATAAATGCGTCTTTATTTTGGGCTTTCTCATAGCTCGTTACAAGACCTTCAGCTTCTTCACTGTTCACGCGAGTGAAATCCTCGTATTTCAATTCCGCGGCTTCACGGAATTTTGAACCGTCCGGATCGAAGCCCGCCTTCTTAGCAATCTCCGGATTTTCCTGAACCAGCCCAGTCATTTCCTTTTTGATCCCCTCGAGCTGTTGGGTCAACTCGGTTTCGGCCTTTTCTAATTTAACGAGCTCCCCTTTCGCAGACTCAATCTGATCCAGTAAGAGAATATATTTATCAGCCGCGGCGATTGGATCCATATCGCGCACAAATTTTTGGGTCTCGCTGGTCAGCAAGGCTTCAACAACCAGCAGTTCCGTTTCGCTTTGTTTCTCGATCTGTTTAAGATATGCCTTGAGCGAGCGAAGCTCGTAGAGCCGCTTGATCGCGTCATGCTGGATATCAACCATCCGACCCATCACCGAGGCTTTCGCGGCTTCGGTATTCGCCCTCACCCACTGATTGTGCATGTAATTTTTGAAAGACCAGGCAAGATCAAAGGTAAAGAGATTAACCCTCGCCGTCCAGTCACTTTCATCTCCAAGACTTACCAGAGCCTCAGGTGCCGTCAACTGCCAGCTAAGACCGGGGAGAACCTTATCCAGTTCGGCCGAGCGGCGGAGAATATAATTTTGAGCTTGTTCGACGATAATGCGGATTCCGTCATCCGTGCGCTTATCCGTCAGCGCGGCATCACGGATCGTGTCATAGGTTAGTGTTTCAACATAGCGGGCATACCCCTTATCGTTATTCGCAAACATGGGATCACGCCCCATTAAAAACGCGAGCCGGGTCTTGTGCCAATCTCGAGACGCCAGAATGTTCAAGCTGGCAATTTCGAAGTTTTTCAAGGACGCTTGCAACTGCCGTTTTAGCGCCGGTAATGACGCGTGGGATTCGCCAAGACTTGTCTGCAACTCCTGGATTTTATCAAGATAGGTCTTTTTGCTCGCGTCAAGCCGATTCAACCGTTCATTAAGCGTGGCGATTTCAGTCATGTGGAAGAGTTTTTGTTGAATCGCCTGGGCCACCGCAATCTGGTAATTGCTTTGGGCTAGAGCCGCTTCGGCTTTTAATACTTCATCGGACTTAACCACGTCACTACCGGTCCGAATCCCCGCTCCGGCAAACACATTCCACGAGTCATAACGCGCGGTGGAGCTCGTCCTTGTGTAGGGCACTAATTTAACAATCGCGGGATCTTCAGGATAAGCCTCCTCGGCCGTTCCCTGGTACCTTGTTTTTTCGTAATGTCGCGTTAAAACGGCATTCACACCCGCGTTAACAAACGCCGTCCACTTTCGGTACTGATCTGAATATTCTTGAGTCTTGAGGGCTTCTTCACTCGCCGCTAGCAGTGAAGGAAGCTGTGCTGTCTCACTAAAAAGCATTTCCTCGGTCGTAGTCAGCATCGGACTTTTTTCAAGCTTGTTTCCCAACACAAGCTGAACTGTTGGATCGGTAATGCCTTCCTTCAGATCCTCATACATCACCTCTCCCGCGCTAACTAGCCCTCCAACAGCAACCTTTGTAGCCGCATCTACAGGTGTCGTCCCGCCGTCCGATGACGTGTCAAGAACGCTGGCTGTCACACCCGCGCCCGTTATATCAGCCGCCACTGCCCCAACACCCGCCGCCGCTCCGCTAGCGACAACCGCACCGATCGTATCCGCAACATTCTGACCGGCATCTGGTTGTCCTGGGAGAACAGGTTCTGCGGGTCGCAATGCCCATTCTTCCTCAGCAACTCGTTCTGAAACGCCCGCAAAAAATCGAGCGATTTCCCCGCCCCCGCTTAAACCAAAAGACTCACTTGAAATTTTGTTTAGCCTTTCCCGGATCTCCCGAACTTTGGCCGCACGATCCTCCGGGGGCATGTCAACCGTTGTTCTCATTTCATCCAAAGTGGCATTAATTTGTGTCAGCTCCCGCTGAACAGCATCCGCAAGAGGCGCCCCGGTTGTTATCGTCTCCACAGGCGCAGGTTCAGGCGTGGGACCTTTCATCTGATTCCATGTCTCACTGAGTAAGTCCCGCTCAATCCCCGATGCTGTCACAAGGGCATCGATTTTTTCACGATATTTCGAGTTAACGCGCAGGTCGCCAAAGTATTTCACAAGTCCTTCCGGGCTTTTGTGCGCACTATTCAACGTGAAGATATTATTGTTGAAAATAAAGGTGCGAATGTGAACCGGATTGATCGTCTCTTCGGCATTGAGGAGACCATAAAGAATCACATTCCGGTAGGTGTCGATTTGCTGATCAAGCGCTGGGACCTCACCAGCTGTCGCCTTGGCACGTTCCTTAAGCAGTTTTTTGAACCCGGAAAATCTCGCGCCAAGCTCCCGATCCAAATCACCACGCGCCTCAAGCTGTTTGGGTGTTAAAGATACCGACGGTTCCGCCTCCGGCAGTGCCCCTATTTCGGCCGTTTCATCCACAGTCTCCACAAGATCAGGCATTGAAAAAATTTCAGGAAGCGCATCATCAATCGACAGGAGAAACTCGCCGGGTAACGCCTCACCTTTCATCGGGATTTCCTCTGGGGTTGGCTCCACATCAGAAGCATCAACATCTGAAGACGTGCTGACAGCGGCGGGTGGTTCGGCCTGGGTGGTGGCCCCAAGTTTTGAAAATGCAATCGCACGTCCGGCTTCGATCAGTCTGGTCCCCGTTTCATTAAACTCTTTCGGGTTCGTGGGGCTGAGCTGATTCATACGGAAAGAAAGATCATCGAGTTGAGCCTGGGTCATATCAGGCCGTAACAACGCATACAGATCGGTCATCGCCTTGTATCGATCGGCCACAGGATTATAGATCTCGTTGATGATGGAACTGAGGGCGTCCATCTCCCCCGCCCAGACAGCGTAACTATCTTGAAAAATTGGCGCGGGTGGAACAGCATCCTGGGCTTTCAACAACGGCTGACTTAAAGCCTCTAGGACTTCACCGAACCCGCTAAGGGCGGCCCCTACACCATCCCAGACCGGAGAATCAAGCGCGGCAATGTCAATATCACTCAAGGGGGTTGATCCTCGTCCGGAAGACGCAATTCCTCCGGTTCCGGATCCTCCCCTGATAAATTCCATACCTTGAGCACCGACAGCGTACAGAAAAAACCCGGCAAACATGAGCGCGACATTGAAGAAATCTTTCTTCTTTCTCACCCATGCGTTAAATCCGGAGCCATAGAAGAAAAGCTCGTAAATCTTTCGGGCGGCAAAAGCCTGATTTAGCAACCCCTCAACAGCCTCCTTGCGGCCTACCATCGCTTCGTTATTTTTCTTGATCTCACCAGTGATCGATTCCATTGCGGCTTCGATTTTGGAAATTTCGGCAAGATTTTCTTTGTCTTTCCCGTCTCCCCTGCCTTGCCGGATCAGCCGACCCCGTTCTTCTTTGAGCTCGGTGTACGCAGAATTCAGATTGATGCTCCGGATCGCAATTTCAAGAGCCTCGAGGTCCTTGCCAGAATCTTTCCGGATCGGAAGAAGATTTTCCCCGATAGCTTTAAGAACATAAAGTTCAGGATCGGCCTCAAAGCGCGACCGTTCTTCGCTTACTTGCACCGCCCCAATGCGTAACTTCAAAACCTCAGGCCTCACATTCTTCCCTGCGACTGCCTCCACCGCCAACTGATTCAACTTTGGAATCACCACGTCAGATTGACTGTCCGGATCCGGCGTTTCCGTGCGACCCCTCATCTTTGCTTCCCGCAAGGCCCTCGCGTTCCGCTGAATTCTCTCCTCAAGCGAACGGATACGCCATCGGATGAAGAGTTTTTCCAATCCGGAAAAGAGCGGCCGCAGGAGAAATCCGACCGTAATAAAAGGCAGGACGACGGGTCCCAGAAGAACAAACCCAAACATCGACTTCCCGATACTGGTAGGGCGAAATGTTCCCTGCTTCCGATTTAACCGTTCAATTTTTGCCCTGGCAACTTCCTCTTCTTGCCGGGTCTTTTCCTCGAGGGACGTATACTCCGCTACGTGTCTCGCGTCAATCACCGCGTCCATCATTGACACGGTCTCAGCGTCATTTAATTTGATTTTCGAAGGGTCGATGAGTATCGTCTGATCCCTAAGCTGGATGGCCTCATCACCCGCGAGAGGAGCCAACACAACCGAAATATCCATGGGCAGGCTTCCGTCAGGAAACCGCACCTGGTAGTAGGACACATAGTGATTCAGAAAAGCCAGGGCATGCGGCACGTGACGCAGGGAATTCCACAGGGAGGCATTTTTCGGCGACTCCGGATCCAGGTTCTTCAGATCGCCGGAAACCGATACATCAAAAACATCATTGGAAATGTTGAATTCCCGGACAGAGGACGTTTCCTCTGTCCCCAGATATGATAGAAAAACACTCTGTTCCCTGAGAACCGGATCTTCCACTCCCTTGCCATCCCCGGTCGAAAACAGATCGAGAAACTGGTTTCGCTCCGTCCGGAGCGCCTTCAAGACCTCAAGGGTTCCAGCCGCGCGAGAGAACTCCGCCGGCGTCACCATCTTGCGAATGGATTCCAAATTTTCGATCTGAAAACTCCATTGTTCGCCACGGGTCAAAAGTTCAATAAAAAACTGGAGCATTTGTTTTTGAGGAATAGACTCGTTCTCATCAAAAGAGAGATCCGGTTGAGGGTACGCGTCAACCGAGAGACCTCGCGGAAATTCGTAATCCTGCCGCAATTCCTCCATCATCGACAAAAGAATTTCATAAAGCCCTTGCTCACCGACAAGCCGTTTCGCCGAAGCAATCCGTGACAGGCGATCCGCTCCCAGAGTGGTTCTGACCTCCTCGGAAATGGCTTCCAAAGCCTTCTGGTCATCGGAATTGTCTGAAACCGGATCTTTTTTCAGCCGACCTATAAAAAGCACCCGAGCCAATGATGAAACCATTTTTTCCACAAGTTGCGGTTCTTCCAGCTTTACCGGCTTCATCCCCACGGGCTCAGTCTCCGAAACAACTCCAGCGCCTGGTTGTGCCGCACCCGTCTTGGACCGTGACGCCTGCCGATCAACCATCCGCTGACGATAGGCGTCAATATCCGCATCGCTTCGAAAAGTCATAGTGTAGGTGTTCACAGGAACATCTGAAGCGAGAAGGCGCGGAACACGCGCACGGATCGTATCCGCACTATAATGCCGCCCCAAAAGCCGGACAATCATGACACGATCAATAATGCCGTCCTTAAACGCTTTGCTCGCACCGGTTTCTGCCAACGCTGCCATTTTATCTTCGAAGTTGGCATTTAAGAGAATAGCCCGAAATGCCGCCTGGGCATTTTCTTTGGTTGGGACCTCGAAGCCGGCATCTTGATAAAGCTTCAAGTTTTTCTCATAACGAACCTGCTGTTCCTGCGCCACTTTGATGGCTTTCTCCTGCGCCGTCGTCTTCTTGACGCCCAACCCGGTGGAAACACCTGGAGGAAGGGTGCCAGACTGGACGAGGACATCCCCAAAGCGAACTTCGGAGCGTTTCAGTAGCGAGTTGATCGCACCACGCATCTCCGCGGGGGCCAAGTCAACATCGATAATTCCTGTGAGGAAAACTTTTCCTTCGGAAATCGGAATGGACTTCCTGTCTTTCATACCCGCAATCTTAACTTCGGAACCTCTTTCGGAACCCACGATGGCAATGATGCGAACTTTTTCCGCGTCTCCGGCAACAGGAAGCAGGATCGCATTCTTGTAAGCGACCGCCTGTTTCAATTCCCCCACCACAGCGGTCACAAGAGACTTACCTTTTGCCTGGTCAGAAAGCGTTTCCATTGCTTTTTCGATGGCGGCCGTTTCTTCAGGCGCCCGGCCATCCAGTACGCTGACATAGGCCATCATGCGAATCATCGCCTGGGCCGCCGGATTCAGTGCTGCTCCCAGCGCTGTAATCAGATGCTCTGCCGCCAACTGAAATCGCGGGTCGTTCAGGACACCCGACTTCGGTTGGAGGAACGTCTCGTTCAGAACATTTTCTATCGAAAGCGGCGTCTCGCGGAGCGCGGCGTCATAAAGAGCGGATTCCCTTTTCTGGTCAATCGCTTTTGAAATACGCGGGGTTACTACCATATAAGAGATGTCGTGGTCACGAAGGTATCGTTCAATTCCCGGGGTGTGGAACCCGCCGGTCACGATCGCGGAGATCTTCGCCCCGCGCTCGGTGGTTTTCTCAACCGCTCTCTCGATAAGGACCTGGTCGCGTTTGAGAGCGGCTTCATAGAAGCGCTCCACGCGCGGCAGATCCCGATCGAGAATCTCCAATTGGGACGGCAATCCGTAGGAGAAGTGGTGCTTTTCGATGAGCGGCTTGAGAAAATCCGAAAAAGTCGACGCCTTGAATTCATCCTGGTACGTGTAATAAAACTCGGCATCCTGCTTCGTCAGCGTAAACTCAAACATTTTCCGGTAGATATCAAAAATCCGGAACATGTGATCGAGCCTGACCTGATCCTGATTCGTGAAAAGCTTTTGCTTGACGACCCGTTCAAGCTGGTCAATTTCTTCAAAAATACTGACGTCAACGGTGTCATAGAGGCGCATGTAACTGATATAGGAAAGCACGTTCGCGTACTGCGCCCGTAATGCCTCGGGGTCTGAAGCCATATCAAAAGCCGCCAGCACCTCGTCTTGAAGGTAGCCGTAATACTCCGACCGTTTCATTTTCTTCATTCGGAAATGAACGGTATTGGTCAGGAAACGGGTCAGTTTTTCCCGAGAAATCATTTTTTTGAGATCGTTGATCAGNNCAGGAGGTCGACCTCTTTTTCAGCCTGATTGAAATCCACCTGTTTTTCGAGGTCAACCAGCTTGAGCAAGGAGTGCATGGAAGGATAATCGTTAAGCGAGATCTGGTTTCGATGCGCGAGCTCAACCAGGTAACGGACGTAAGCGACCATTTCGCGGCCGCCTTCCTGGAAATTCTGACGACGGCGGTTCAGTTCGCGGATTTCCCCGGGGAACACAAAGCGGCTCACCCCGTCCATGAGTTTGCCAAGTTTCGCGAGGACTTCTTCGTCCCGGGCCTTGAAATCAAGCGCCTCGACATAGGCCTGGCGGTTTTCTTCGTAGAGTTCGGGATCCTCCACCCCGTTCAAAAGCACCGGCGTGCGATCGACAATCGCGAGATGCTCCGGCCCCGTCAAGCGGCCTTCGCGGAGAAAATAGTCCGCCACGTTTTTTCGGGCATCGCGATTCGGGAAAAAAGAAAAAAGTTCCGTGTAAAGTTCTCCGCTCGCGCCCTCAAGGTTCACAAGCCCGAGCTGATACTTTTCGTTGAAGTGGCGAATAATGTTGCCGATATTTCGCTGGGCTTCTTCATTAATGTGAGCGTCCTGGATATGAACGACCATCGCGCCCCGTTTCCCCTTGAAAGTCGTCTTGACCGTTCCATAGGTGTCAGGAAGGTCCGGGCGATCCACAAGGGAATCTATGGAAGGAAGATGGGGGCCCGTCGTCGCAGGTATTTGGGCCTGGGAAGCGGCCGCGTGAACTTCGCTAAATCCGGTATCAAAAACAACTGAAGTGAAAGTGAAGATGACGCAAGTGGCTAAAGCGATAGATCTGAGCCAAGGTTTAAAAGCGGATTGCTGTGTCGCCATCATGGTCGGATTGCCGTCCTTCCTCTTTTAAATGTATTCAAGTTTAAGTTCATCCAAGAGAAAATATAACCAGATATAAACTAGATTAAATTCTTTATAAACCTAGTGAAAATATACCTAACAATTTCGCCCCTGTCAAATTTTAGCGAAATAAAATAATCATCATAACCTCTTTATTATGAACAGGTTACAAAACAAGCTTAATTAATTTTAATTTTTTTCTTCAAAACATTTANNAAAAACCCTTTCAAAAGTCAGCTTTTTATATATTCATTCGAAATACTTTTTAAACAGATATATAAAAAACTTTCATTAAGTGAGCTTAATTTGGAAACTAAAATTTGGATTAAATTCGGAAGTTTTCAGGACCGATAAAAAATAAAGGTAAGGAACTCCAGCGTTTCCGATTCAAAGCGGATGGATTACTTTTTCGATTTGATTGAAAAAGTCGCCTGGCCGCTTCCACCCTCCAGATGAATTTTGATCGGGGCCGATTGGGGAAGGATCTTTTCGACCTGCCGCAACATTTCAGTGGCCTTTTTATTTTGGGGATCAATCCGCAGAACGTCCTCCAGCGCCCTTTTCGCGCCCAGGGGATCCTGTAAGCCGATTGATGCCATGGCGAGCCCAAAATAGCAATCCAGGTTAGACCAGTCACGGGAAAGGCCCATCTGAAAATTGTTTTTAGCCAGATCAAACTTTTGGGTCTGGATCAGAATGTGTCCCATATTCTGATAAAAGCGGGACGCCGACCTGGAGTCCTTCGCGTATTTCAACCCTTCCTCCAGAAGCGGATAAGCCTTCCCGTAGTCCCCTTTTTGCATCATCGCAACTGCCAGCGTTCCGTAAACATCCGGGTCTTCCTTTTGGATCATCAAAACCTGGGCCAGCGTCGCGATACAATGATCGATCTGCCCGTCATCAAAATACGCCTGCGCCAAACCCTTCATGCAATCCGCGCTCTGCTGGGCGGCGCAAGCCATTCGGAAATGATCGATCGCTTTCTTGCGCTGTCCGGATTGCCCATAGATCCGGCCAAGATAGCTATGTGCTTGGAGATAGGGCTGACTTCCCTTTTTAGCCTTTTCGATTACACGCTTCATCATTCGCGCGCTGTCGTCATGGCGCTGGGCCTGATAATACGCGGCCCCCAGTTCCGACATCGCTTCCACATAACTCGTGTCCTGGTAGTGAAGGGCTTCCAGTTCGCGAATCGCGTCCTGCAACTGCCCCTTTCGCGTCTGGAGAACCGCCAGTTTCAACCGGACTTCCTTATCGTTGGGGCTTACGGATTTAGCCCGGGTATAGGCCTGATAAGCGGACACCAGATCGTTATTGGACATAAAAACATCCCCGAGCGCCTTCAGGGCTTTCAACTCCTCGGGTCTTTCACTCGGAAACCGGAAACTCCGGACGGCCTGCATCAGTTCCTTGACGGAATTTTGATGGTCCCCCATTTGGTAATAAAGCATCCCGAGGTTATAGTGAATCCTCGGAAAGTCCGGCATGATCTCGGCCGCCTTTTTCCAGGACTTCAGCGTATCGTCATATTGCCCGAGCTGAAGATAGAGGGCGCCGATGACATAAAAAAAATCGAACGGTTGGTCCCTGACCGCCATCTTGAGGTAGGAGCCCAAAAGTTTCTGAACCGCCACCCGGGGAAGCGCGTTCACGCCTCGTTTGAAATCAATCGCGCGGGTCGCCATGATAATATCGTGATTTTCGGAATCAAAACGGACCGGGACCTGTTTGTCGATAATCGGGAACATAACCGTGGAGGGCTCATCCGTATGAACCGCTCCGAACAGATGCCCGAGCTCATGAGTGAGCACGGTCTGTTCCTGAATCCGGTACATCGGGCTGATCGGATACCGCAACACAAGATACCCCGAGAGGATCTTGGCCTGTCCCACCGTGTCAGGGTCTTTGACATCGGCAAGCGAGACACCCTTCACGCTCGTGAGCCCAATCACGATATCGGCTTTTTCAAGGGGAAAACGGGACTGCAAATCTTCCAGCAAGGATCTCAGGGAAGCCTTCTCATTGACGACCGGCCATTCGCGCCACTTGACCGGAACAAACTTTACCTTAAATTCGCTCTCGAATATCCGGGAAGCATAGGCAAGACGTTGTTCAAATTCAGAGCGCCAGTTGGGCTGGGACTGAAACGCCGCTGAGGCAACAATTTCTACCCGAATTTTTCGTGCCATCACGGCCGAAACGGCGGGGCTTTCCAATTGGGTGAATATCAGGGCAAGAATTAGAAGGATTCGCGAGAATCGAACCAAGGCTACAAGTGTCCTTCCGCGGCAACGCGTGTGACATGACGAAAGTCAAACACCTTGATTAACTCCTTTCAGGGGCTGGCCCCGTCTGCGCCAAATCAAAATTAGAGATTAGAGATTCAGGACACCCGGATCTTCTTTAATTGGTTTGGCTCAGGTCAGCCACCATTCCGAAGTTGAGGACAACAAAAACCCGGGCCAGTCTTTATACTTTGAAGTCTAATCTCGCGACAAAGACCGCTTCCTAGAAGCGATCTTTGTCGCAAAACCAGTAACGCCCGCTCCCCCATTCAAGGGAAAGCTTCTGGCGCTCGCTCAAAAACCTAGAACCAACCGCGTTTCTTCGGCGAAGACACCGGAGCAACAGTTTTCTGAGCAGAGGAATTCGAATATTCATTCGAATATTCATCCGAATATCCATAAGAAGGCGATTCGCTGACCGATGTTTCGACAGGCGTCGACTGAAGTTGTTTGTATTTAGCCATTGACTCGCTCAGACGTCTTAAACTTTCGAGACGGGCCTGTTTTTCTTCCGGTGTCCCGGAGCCCAGAATACGGCTGGCCGCAACCGCCGCCTTGGCAGTCGAAGACTCCACATCGGTGATCGCGACCGGTTCATTCGTTTTTGAGTCCATCGAATCACCCGACGTGGACGAGGAACCCCAGTTGAAGGCCGCGAAGCCGACAACACAAAGGGATAACAAACCAACACGCGCTATTTTGCTCATAACCAACACCTCCTGGTCTTATTTTGTCTCATTAAAAAAAACCGCGACACCCTCCGAATAATCGCTCAACGCGGAGTGATGATAACAAAAATGCCTTGCCGAGCCAAGCCGGTTTTTCCCGCCCCGTCCTGGAGCAAAGTGTTCGCCTGCCATTCATTTCGTTCTACACTCCGGGATTACCAAAGCCTTCTTATACCAAACCGGAGTAGACCTTTCACCGCACCCAGGGCCCAAGCAAAGTTCCGCGCGAACTGAACCCCGACACCATAGCGAGCCGCCGAGGGATCCCTCTGATAAATAAATCGGAACACACTCCAGCCGGAACCAACCAGAAACAAGAAAAGAGCGGCGGGGACAAAACACCAGCCTTTGCAGAAAAACATCCAAAGCGTTAACGGAAAACAGGCTGCCGCCAGCACCTGATATTTGGCAAGCCGCCCGGTATAGGCATCGCCCTTCATCTTTTCGGGGTGATCATTATAAAGTTTGATACGGTCAAACCCGCGGCGCACCTGATTTTTCATGTAAGACCAAAATGACTCCGGGTGGGCGTGAGCGACAACCGCGTCCGGCGCGAAAAGAATTTTGTACTTGCGGGAAATCCGGTAAGTCAGATCCCAATCCTCGCCGCTCGGCGCCTTGTAAGATTCATCGAAACCGCCCAGTTCCTCCAGAACATCTTTCCGGATCGCCAGATTATAAGCGCCGTGCGCGTCCACTTGCGCGGGCACATCCCGATAACGCCACGCAATCTCATGTCCGACAAAACGGGCTAATTTGTTTTGAGTATTCAGGGTGCGGTAAGTCCCGGCGACCGCCGCCACTTCCGGAGGTCCGAATCGCTTCACCAGTTTTTCGACCCAGTCACGCTCCGGAACACAATCCCCATCCGTGAAAATCACCACGTCCGCCTTCGCGGCCCGCCAAGCCACGTTCCGTGAGGCCGCCGGTCCTTGATTGGAATTTTGTATCAGGCGTACGATGGGAAACCGTTCCGTGTAAGACTGAACGATTGAAGGAGTCGCGTCCGTCGAACCGTCATCCACCAGCACGACTTCGTCCGGAAGCCGACTCTGTGATAACACGCTCTCAATCATCCGCCCCACAAACTGCTTTTCGTTATAAACCGCGGAGACGACGGCAACTCGCATGATCACTTGTCTCGCGTGAACACTTTTTTCAGAAAAAAGAAAAATCCGAGAATGATGCGGGATCGCTCCGAAGGCGAGACAAAAAACTGTCTGATCTTCTGCCAGATAAACGCCGGGCGAAGGTAAAATTCCCGATAAGCCCGATCCGTAAACGCGGAAATTTCCTCCGCGCTCAGTTGACCGCGACAAACCTGGGAAACGTAATAGCCGCTTCCCCGGAGCCACGTTTCATAATTCTCCGTCACAAGCTCCCCTTCCCGTTTGGCTTCTTCATAAGCCCGGGTTCCCGGATAAACCATAATGGGAAAAAACTGGGCCGTATCCAGTTTCATTCGCTTGGCCATTTCCAGAGTCGCCCGCATCGTCTCCCGGGTTTCCCGAACACCCCCAAAAAGGAAACACCCGTGGATCATGATCCCCGCCTCGGCGCAGGCGCGGACAAACCGCTCCCGGATCCCGATCGTGGCCCCACCCTTTCGCATTTCATCCAGAATTTTCTGATCTGAAGATTCGAACCCGACGCAAAAAAGCCGGCACCCTGCCTTTTTCATAAGCTTGAGCAATTCCACGTCATCGAAATCGGCCCGCGCGTTCCCCGACCATGTCACCTTCAGTCCCCGCCTCAAAATTTCTTCGGAAAGTTCCCGCATCCGGGTCTTGTCAACCGTCAGGGTGTCGTCCTCAAACATAATCTCTTTGTTTTGCGGCCAAGTTTTCTGAATAAACTCCATTTCATCCACCACGTCTCTGACCGAACGGGGCCGATAACGCTGTCCCGTAATTGTTTGGGGAAATACGCAAAAAGTACATTGGTAGGGGCATCCGCGACCGCTGACGATCGTCACCTCGGGATGAAGTTGGGCCCCGTAGCTGTAATGTTCGATCTTCAGAAAATCCCTGTATATCAGACTGGCCCACGGAATTTCGTCCAGATTCTCATGCCAGGGCCGTCTTTCGTTCAAAATAAACTCTTCTCCGGAACGGTACGCCAGTCCCGCGACTTCATGCAGTTGCTGGCGCGTTTTCCCCGAGTCAAAATGCCGCACAAGCTCGAGTACCGTAAAGTCATATTCCCCCACCGCCACAAAATCAAGGCTCGGGGAAGCTTTTAACGTTTCTATCGGTAACGCCGTCGGATGGGTTCCGACAAGCATGGTCATGGCGCCAGTCTGTTTCGCGAGGTGATCCATAACTCGAATATCATGAGCCACGGAAGCCGTCACCGTAGTCGCCACAATAAGGTCCGGACCAAATTTCGCGACGCGATCCTCAGTCTGTTTGAGATCGTAGCCTTCGGCCGGCGCGTCAAGAAAGTCGATCGTATACCCGCGCTGACGGACAAGGCCCGCCGCTAGGGCAAGATAAATGGGATAATAAAGCGTCCCCGACGGAGCCACGCCCGGGGAACGGCTCTCGCGCGTAAAGCGATGAAGAAACGGGATGTTCAGAAAGAAAACTTTCACGGAATAACCTTGTCAGTTCAAGAAGACGTCAATGGTCTGTTAGGAACGGAAGCGATATCGTAAGCAAGAAACGCCATGACAAACTGAAGCCCAATTACGATCAGCATCACCGAGAGCATCACGGTACCAGCGGGAGTCACCACTCCGGCCTGCGAGGACCGGGCCCAGTGACAGGCGCCGTAGAAACCGCCGGAGAAAAAAAAGAACACTCCGAGCGGAAGTTCCAGAGACGCCAACGACATGTCCCGAAGATAGTAATTGTAGAAAATTCTTTTCAGAAAATTACGAAGATGCTTGAATAAAAACTCTCCCAAAATTCTCGAGACCTTCAGGTTGCTTTTTTCAGTTCCGTATCTCGGGTTCATCGGAACGTCCATCACGACCGCCCGCAACGTATTAAGACGAAAAAGGATGTCCGTTTCAAAAAAATATCCTTTACTGATTTTGTGAAACGGAAGCCGTCGCGCGACCCGCGCGTGAATCGCCGTATACCCGTTGGTCGGATCAAACAGATTCCAGTAGCCGGACGAGAGTTTCGTCATCAAGGAAAGCACC
Source organism: Candidatus Omnitrophica bacterium UBA1443 (assembly GCA_002329545.1). GTDB lineage: Bacteria > Omnitrophota > Omnitrophia > Omnitrophales > Aquincolibacteriaceae > UBA1443. The sequence continues at coordinate 2,041 of DCTJ01000058.1, read as the reverse complement.
GCGTTTCCAAACAGCCGGAGACGCGGCATGGTCCGGACCCCCTCGGGATCAAAAAACCGGTTACCTTTGGTGTAATCGGCCTCCCCGGCCACAATGGGCGCGATCACGTCCGTCACAAGCCCCGGGTCCATTTGTCCGTCCCCGTCAAGCTTCACGATAATATCGGCCCCGGCATCCAGAGCGGCCTGATAGCCAGTCAAAACAGCCCCGCCAACCCCCTGGTTTTTTTCGTGGTAAAGAACCTCGATTCGCGGATCCCGGCAATGTCGTTTGACAAAATCTCCGGATTGATCAGGGCAGGCGTCATCCACGACAAAAATTCGCCAGACTTCCGGACCTATCCCCGCGAGTGTTTTCTGGATATGAGGAAGGACCCGGTAACAGGGAAGAACGACAGCCACTCGTGTCTTTTGTGGAAGCGCCTCAGTCATAGCTCGTAAATTTCCGGTTGAAGAATGGGACCGAAACGTCCCGGACATTCAAATGGCGTATTTTGTCACAAGGCCCAAAATGTGTCATCAGCTTTTTGTGTTCCGGTTTTTTAAATCGCTTTTCCTCTGCCAGGCTTCGCGTCCACGATCAATTTGATCAGGATTTTCCCAACAAATTTCGCAGAAGCATAAGAGGAAGCTTCAAAAGACCTGATAGCCTGTAGTTATACGCCGACTGGGCAAAAAACAGAAAAAAACCTTTTATCGGATGGTGCGCGTAAAAAGTAAAGTAGGCCCTCGCCTGCCACCGTTTCAATTCCGCCAGAGAGAAGGTTTCCGACTCAAGGCAGTTATAGTTAAACTGCTGATAATCTTCCCACCGGTTGTGAAGAATTCTGAAACCGCTTCCCTTGGTTTCCGCAATTTTTCTGAATTCGGAACCCGGATTCGGCACGATCAATCCAAACGCGATCGCGTCCGGATTGAGCTCAAGCGCGAAACGGATCGTCTCGCGAATCGTTTCGGGCGTTTCCGTGTAATGTCCCAAAATAAAAAAGGTCCTCACCTTGAGGCCCGCCCGCTTCGCGAGCTGGACCGCAACACGGATCTGATCCTTGGTCTCCCCCTTTTTAATCACTTCCCCGAGAATCCGCTCGTTGCCGCTTTCCACTCCCAACGCGACCCACTCGCACCCGGCCTCCTTCATTTTCTGAAAAAGACCGAGACTGACGGCATCCGCGCGAGTCTCACAATCCCATTGTATCTTTCGGCCAAGTCCGCTACGGATCAGCTCGTCGCACATCTGGATCGATTCATCCTTAAGCAAACCCATCATGGCATCCGTGAACTGGATACGTTTCGCGCCAAACCGTTCGACAAGCCAGGCGATCTCCTCCATGATTTTTTGGTGACTCTTGACACGAACTTTTTTGCCAAGATAGTTAGGCGTGCAAAAATAACAGCGGTAGGGACACCCGCGAGACGCGCTGAGAGGGAAAATTCCGTTATAGCGTTCAAGCTCAAAAAGATCCCACGCGGGAAACGGCAGAGTGTCCAGATCAGCCACAGGCTCCCGCGTTGGGTTCGAAAAAATCTTGCCCTCTTTCCGGTAAACCAGTCCGGGGATCTTCGAAAGATCAGGGCATCCCCCCACCTGGGTAGCCACCACTAATTCCGCCGTGGTCTTTTCCCCTTCACCACATACTACCGAATCAAACGCCTCAAATTCCAACAGTGTTTCCTGGGGCATTGCGGTACCGTGCGGCCCTCCCACACTGATCTGAAGATCCGGATACTTCTGTTTGATCCTGGACGCCAGAACGCCCGCGGACGTAATTTCGGTGGTAAATGCGGTAATTCNNAGCCCGGCAGTAGGCCGCGACACTCGCAAGTCCGAGGGATGGCACCAGGGATTCGTTGGTGTAGAGATTGTCCTTTCGCCCGAGAAGTTTTCCGGATGGATGAAGAAGTAATAACCGGGTCATGATCCTGTCACATAGCGGTTCATGAACCCGAGAAAATTTTTTGTTTCGCGGACAAGATTAAACTTCAGGAATCGTTTCAGGATAAACCTGGGCCTCAAATAGTAAGAGCCTATCCTGATATCAACA
>DCTJ01000001.1:1050-26292 GCA_002329545.1 Candidatus Omnitrophica bacterium UBA1443 | reverse complement strand
GGACATTTCTATTTTGGCTAGACAAAATAAAATTTTAAGTGGAATTTTTTTTGCGTTACGCTATCATTAACAACCATTCACCATATTGAATCCTTCAAGGAACTTTATTTAACCACAAGCAAATCAAAAACAATTATTAGCTTGAGTTTTGTGTCATCTGTCCATGTCCGCCAGTCCGCCCGTCGAAAAGGTGCCGGACGGGAAGCATCGCAAGTTGCGCTTGAAACAGAAGTGATGCTGGCACCGGAACACCGCCAAACCTTGAGCTACTAATTCATTCGGAGACATATGAAAAAGCTCTTTACACATCTTTCGATCCTAGGGTCCCTTTGTCTTTGTCAAACTGCCGCGTGGGCCAGCGAAGCGGACCTAAAAATTCCCGATCTCCACGAAGGGAAGTTCAGCCTTTTTGGCGGTCTTTCGGGGTTCCAAATCATGCTCTACGGCGCGTTGGTTATCCTCGGAACCGTCGGCGTCGCGCTCTACCAGTTCGCGAAGATCAAATCACTCCCGGCGCACAAGTCGATGCTGGATGTCGCGGAAACCATTTTCAAAACCTGCCAAACCTATCTCAAGCAACAAGTCAAGTTTTTGACCATTCTTTTCGTCATCATCGCGTGCGCGATGAGCTATTACTTCATGGGGCTCCAGCACGAATCTTTCCCGACCCTTTGCCTTGTTCTTTTCTTCTCCGTCGTCGGGATGGCGGGCTCCACCCTTGTCGCTTACTATGGAATTCGGGTCAATACCTACGCCAACGCCCGAACCGCTTTTGCCTCTCTCCGTGGCATGCCGTGGGACGTCGTGAACATTCCAATGCGGGCAGGAATGTCCGTCGGTCTTTTCCTGATCTCCATCGAACTGGTCATGATGGTAATCATTCTTTTGTTCGTGCCGCGGGACATCGTGGGTTACTGTTTTCTCGGTTTCGCGATTGGAGAATCACTCGCGGCGAGCGCTCTTCGGATCGCGGGAGGAATCTTCACGAAAATTGCCGACATTGGCTCGGATCTCATGAAGATCGTGTTCAAGGTCAAGGAAGATGATCCCCGTAACCCCGGCGTCATTGCCGACTGCGCGGGTGATAATGCCGGCGACTCAGTGGGACCCACCGCGGACGGTTTCGAAACCTACGGAGTGACGGGCGTCGCTCTTATATCCTTTATCACGCTCGCCGTGAAAGATCCGACGCTTCAGGCCAAGCTGATCGTCTGGATTTTTGCCATGCGCTTCCTGATGGACTTCATGTCCGCTGTTTCATACTTTATCAACAAGGCCATTTCGGAAGCGAAGTACAAGCACCTGAAAGAGTTTGATTTCGAAGAGCCTTTGATGCGCTTGATTAAAATCGCGACGGTACTTTGCATTTCCACCTCATACGGCATGTCCTACCTGCTCGTGGGCGATCTCCCCGATGGCTCCCTGTGGTGGAAACTCGCTTCGATCATCGCGTGTGGAACTCTCGCCGCATTTCTTATTCCTGAATTCACCAAAATCTTCACGTCCTCTCACTCAAAGCATGTCCACGAAACCGTGACGGCCTCACGAGAAGGAGGAGCCTCGCTCACCATCCTTTCGGGTCTCGTGGCGGGTTATTTTTCCGCTTTCTGGAAAGGGATCCTCATCACGGCCCTGATGTTCGTGGCTTTCCTGATCTCCGGAACCGGACTTCAAAATATCATGCCCCATGCTTCAATTTTTGCTTTTGGTCTCGTCGCTTATGGATTCCTCTGTATGGGACCCGTCAATATCGCGGTGGATTCCTATGGCCCGGTAACCGATAACGCTCAATCCATTTTTGAATTGGCCCAGACCGAGTCAATCCCCGGCATTGAAAGTGAGATCGAGAGAGATTTCGGCTTCAAGCCTGATTTCGCAAGCGGCAAACATTATCTGGAAGCCAATGACTCCGCCGGAAATACCTTCAAGGCCACGGCAAAACCCGTGCTGATCGGCACCGCTGTCGCGGGCGCTACCACCATGATTTTCTCGATCATCCTGCTTTTGCAGGAGCATCTGCAAACGACCGCGATCGCCGCGGCCGCGGGAGGTTTTGTACCGACCAATATCGGGGAAATCCTGCTCCACCAGCAGTTATCCCTCACGGCCGCTCCTGTTCTGCTTGGGTTCATCTGCGGAGGAGCCGTTATTTACTGGTTCTCCGGAGCCTCCATCCAGGCAGTCGCTACGGGAGCCTATTCAGCGGTGGAATACATTAAGAAGAACATGAACCTCGAGATGAAAGAAGCTCAACGTGAGGATTCGATCAAGGTGGTGCAAATTTGCACGGAGTATGCCCAGAAAGGAATGTGGAATATCTTCCTCGGCCTGCTTTCCCTCACCCTCGCTTTCGCGATGTTCGATCCCTATTTCTTCATCGCTTATCTTTTGGCCATCGCTGTTTTCGGGCTCTTCCAGGCCATGTTCATGGCAAATGCCGGCGGTGCCTGGGACAATGCCAAAAAATATGTTGAAGTTGATCTTGGCGAGAAGAACACTCCCCTGCACGCGGCCACAGTCATCGGAGATACCGTCGGAGACCCGTTTAAAGATACGACGTCGGTCTCGTTAAACCCAATCATCAAATTCTCTACCCTTTTCGGCATGCTTGCCGTCGAAATCGCGATCAAGATGAACCCGGCGACAACCACGGTTAGCGGGGCCGTCCTTTTTGTAGCGGGACTATTTTTTGTGTGGAAGTCCTTTTACAAGATGCGTATCCCGAAACTGGAAATCACGGCGAAAACCCAAAGCTGATTTTTTCCGAGATTTCGGAAGACGATCAAGAAAAAAGCCCCGTCGAACGACGGGGCTTTTTTTGTGTTTGGATTTCACCGGTTACATCAGTCGTGATTTCATTTCGTAACGACCCGGCTCCCGGCCCAAATTAGCAAACTCAGGAATTCGCTCTCGCCTCTTTTGACGACTGAGGCCAAAGAATCGAAGCCACCACTGAAAAGACAAGGACCAGCAGAATGGTCCCGAGAGCCGCTACGGTCGGGATATGAAAAAAGTGCGACGCGATCATTTTGACACCAATCAGGACCAAAATCAGCGAAAGACCGTAATGGAGATAATGAAACAGCTTCATGAGCTGGGCCAGCGCGAAATAAAGCGCCCGAAGTCCAAGTATCGCGAAAACATTTGAGGTGTAAACGATGAACGGATCTCTGGAAATCGCAAGAATGGCGGGGATTGAATCAACCGCGAACAAAATGTCCGTGGATTCCACGACAAGCAAAATGACAATCAGCGGCGTGGCATGAAGGACGCCGTTTAATCTGACAAAAAATTTTCCTTCGTGATAGTCCTGGGTTAGCGGAAAAAAGCGGCGAAACACTTTAACGAAAACGTTTTTTTCCGGTTCGACTTTCTTGTTTTTCTCAAAAGCCAGTTTCACGCCCGTCCATATGAGGATCAGCCCGAAGACGTAAATCATCCAGGAAAAATAGTGCAACAAACCAAGACCGCAAACAATAAAGATGGCTCGCGCGACAAGCGCGCCGATAATCCCCCAGAAAAGGATCAGATGCTGATACCGGGCGGGAAGGTGAAAATAGTTGAAGATCAGGAGAAACACAAAAAGGTTATCGACGCTCAGTGACTTCTCGAGAAGATAACCCGCCAAAAACTGGATCGCGAGCTCTTTGCCCTTCATCCAATAAACACCGACGTTAAAGATCAACGCCACGGCAATCCAGACGGCGCTCCAGAGAAGCGCCTCCTTCATTTTGACTTCATGAGCCTTGCGGTGAAAAACCCCGAGATCCAGGGCAAGGAGAGCAATGACAACCACGCCAAAAATTGACCAGGCGNNATATCCGACATTATCTTTCTCGATGAAATAAAAAGTTGATTCAAACAAAAAATTTGTTAACGAACAGAAAATCAGGGGCCAGCCCTCACGGACTGGCCCCTGCTAGCCTAATAAAACCGATCTGCAACGCCTACGGAATTAGTTCACTGGTTCGAGCCGCAGATTAGCCCGTCTCACCTTCCTGCCGGCAAGATTAACCCTTTCAACATCTCTCCCGTTCTCAAAAAACGAGATTCGGCGATCCCGTGTCTTAGATCAGCCCCTTCTGACCTTCGGCCTCGACGGGAACCACTTCCTCGGTCTCCTCTACCAACATCATCTCATCGCTTTCGTCCATGATGAGATCTTCCGCGTCAAGAGTTTCCTCCACCATATCATCCGCTTGAGCCTGGACATCGGCAACAACGTCCTCAGCGCAGGCGATTCCCTGAGCGGCAAAAAGCGCCAGGGCGAGCATCACAACTATCACTTTCTTCATGTAAGGATCTCCTTTCAAGATCTACCGTGCAATCCGCCGGACCATTCCGGGAAAAAACTATTCCGGATTTGCATCCCAAGCTCCCCGTGGACACGACATCTGGGAAGAATGGCCGGTTCCTCTTAATAAGATTTTGAAACGCTGTTCAAATCTTACTGATTAAAGTGAGTGTAATTGGGGAATTGTGCCATGTCAACAGGATGTTTGTAAATGCTATACGATGCTATGAGAGGTCGCGGAGCTCAGGGCAGTCTGCCACGTTTTTTATCCGATGACATAAAACTCAGACGTTTTCCCATCATCAATCGTGTCTGGGCGTCCAGCGCCGGCAGGGCGCTAAAAAAAATCAGAATGACTGGAACCAATAACCACTCCAGACTATGAACAAACGTCCAGAACAGATTGAACCGCTTGCGTTTGGGTGGCAAAAGCCACATGCTGAAAATGACGGTCCCGATAACCACCAGAGATGAGAGCCCAAAAATAGTCTGGGTAACGCGGCCAGCGTTAAAATAGAGCACCGTACCCGAAAATTCCTTACCGGCAAGAATGGCGGGAAACCATCCGGCAAACGTCAGCAAAAACGGCATGGCCGCCCATGTCACGTGCCCTTCAAGTAATTTGAACGCGTGGCGGCATTTGTCGAAGAGAGAGATTTTGCCATTCTTTAAAAATCCCCGGATCACTAACGGAAAATTTTCGACCCCCCAGGCCCATCGTCTTTTCTGTTCATATAAGCTGACACAGGTTCGCCACCAGGAACCTGAATTCACCACATCCATCGAAACCGTGACCGGAATGGGAACCACCCGGTAGTCCCCGTCGAAATGGATATAAGCCTTCCAGAAGATGCTGGAATCGTCGGAAACCATGTCTGGTGGCCAATACCCAACGTCCACCAACGCTTTAAAACTCATGCTGTGGCTGGAAAAAGTGACAAGTTTTTCGGGATTAGTCGTTTCAACAAGCTGAAAAAAAGAAGAACCTGTTTCGACTACCCGGGCAAAACCCGGAACCTCCCAAATATTATTGTGATAAACCGGAATAGGTTGGAAACTGGCGCGATGCCGGTCGGGACACACCATGAACGCGTAGGTCAAACAGGAAAAATAATCGGCCCCGACAATCGTGTCAGCATCCAGACAAGAGATAATGACATTTTCAAAGTTAATATTCCTTTTCCTCAGAAACTCTCCAGCGACCTTTGCGGCAAAGGAAATATTGGCTCCTTTCACCCTCGATTCGCCCGGCATCCCATCCGGATGCTCCACCACCTGAAATCCAAAAAATTGAGAGGCATACCTTTCTTTCAATTCCCGAACACCTGACTTAATCGAAGCTTCAGCCCGGGATTCCAGAGCCACCACCACCAGCATCCGGTTCAAAAATTCCCGGTTTTGCAATAGTCCCTCAAGACTTCCTTCAAGGACCTCTCGCGATTCTTTTATCACGGGGATAAGAATGATGTGGTAAATCTCATCAGAAGGCGGAGGGAAAGCGTTCCGGCGCCTGATTTCCTCAAGATCCTTACGGAGGGACCAGGCAGAGAGCCTTGCTCCGATACCCCCGGCCGGTTTTTCCCGGCGCACCTGTTCGGCATAATCCTNNCTCAAAACGGTCAAGCCCCCGAACTCTCGAAATCCAGTCCGTACCTTTTTCATAGCGAATTCGGGCGTACGAAAGTCCCAAAAAAATCAGATAGTAAAAAAGCCGCATAACCCACGAAAGCATAAAAACAATAATAATGATAGCCACCGCCACCGGCTGCCAGAACGCGAACAGAAAAAGCCCGACAATCAAAACCCAGCTCAGGGTACCCGGAATAATCTCAAGAACCCGCTGGAGAACCTTATCGGACCCGCTCAGGTTCTGGGCTGAAGANNAAAATCTCATACCTTTTGATCTCTCCTCGTTTTTTCAATTTCCTGGAACATCCGTTCGAGATATTTTTCTTCCGGCAAAATTTCCAGGAGCATAAAGTACCGGGTTTCAGGGTCCAAGTAATACAAACTCCCCTTTTTCCCAGAGTAGAACAGGCCGCTTCCTTTCAAAATCTCGGTGATTTTGACCGGCCTTTTCCCTTTCCCGTCGACCTCGGACAAAAATACGGTTTCCCCGTCATTAAAGATCACATGAGAGGTATCATACGCGAAAAAAACCTGACGGATATCCGAGCCTTGCTGGAAGAACCAGTCCACTTCAGCGCCCCTCTCAAACAGCGCCCCGGCCGGCGCCCGTTTTTCAAAATTGAGAAGCCCGATTTCTTTGGACGTCCAGATCAGGGCCATCTTAGAATCATCGTCAGGCCAATAATCCACAAACCCTTTTTCGACAAAATGATACGGTAGTCGATTGGCGAAAAGGGTTTGCTTCTTTCCAATAAAAAAAACTTTGTCCGCCCTTAAAAAGTCCATTCGAAAGGTATCATCCCTTTCAAAAATTTTGGAAAGAAACCTTCCCCGCTCCACAATGTCCGGGCCAGAACCATTCGCATCCAGGGGCATCCGTGCCAGGGAATCGTCCCTGAGGGTGTAAACTTTCCCCTTGTGAATTCCAAAACCCTTGATGCGTTCGGTAAAGTTTTGATCGACTTTCGACTCATCGAGATCCAAACGATCCAGTCGCCCCTTATGAAACGCGAACAAAAACCTGGGATAGGTCCCCTCCCATTTGACTTCATCGGGAATCGTATCTCGGAAAAGCTCTGTAATTTCCGAAATGACAATATTCTCCTCCCGGAGATCGCACCACAGGTAGCGGAGGGTCTCTTTCGCCTGGGTCAGGACAAGCGCGTGAGGGCTCTCTTTGACCGTAAAAATTCTCTCCGTGGCTTCCCCCGCGTAAGGGGTCCCTTGAGAAATCAGTTTTTTAAAACTGTTGTTTTTCCAGTCATAGACCGTCAGCCCTCCGGCATTCTGCCCCGATTTTAAAAGTAAAAACCGGGTACCCGGAATGTTGACAATCGTTTCGAATGGATGATCTTTCAAAACGGAACGCCGAAGATGTTCGGGGATAAGGAGAATCCGATCGAAAACGGCCGCCTTTCCGGGCTCAACGGTCACCTGCCGAAACCAGTGCCGATAATTCTCCAAACTCACTGTCACGGAATATCGACCGGGAACTAACTCACTTAGGGTGCATGGCGTGTGATCCGGCATCAATTTTTGATCAAGGCGAACCTCCGCTCCCGGAGGAAGACTTTCCAGATGAATAAGTCCCGTCTTGACAATTCCCTCCTCAGGCGTTGGAACGTAGATATAGCCGAACGAGTAGAGAATCACTATCGGGCAAATCACCAGATAGATAATCAAAAAAACATAGAAAAGGATTTTACGAAGAAGAAGCATGGAGAGCATTATGCCATACCGGACAGGGTTCTTTCTCTAAGAAAGAATAAAACGACCATATTCCCCAAAACTCCGCTCGGGATCATTGTCGGCCAAAATCCAAAAAATTCTCACCTTGATCAAAATCAGAATTTCAGGAAACGGGGCCGAAAGGAAAATTGTAGCGTGATTCTGGTTTTACGGGGTCCTTCCCATCATGACCCGTTCATTAATATCCCCGCGTTCAGCCGGCCAAAAACATCCGACACACGCAAACTTTTTAGTTCCCCGTCCACTCCAACCGGCACCTCCCGGTCCGTCAGTATATCTTTCAACGTTTCACGGCACGCCAAACCCGCCGGCAGGAGAATCCGCGTCGTCTTCCAAACCGCAGGTCCAACGGGAAGCTGTCCGGGCCCACCCGATATTTCGGTAAAAAAACGGCCCGCGGCAAAAATTACGAATCGGTCTCTCTCGCGCCGCAAAAACGCGACCACATTCCTTTCCCTCTCACCCTCCACCCTGAGGGGAACATAATCCCCTTCCAGAAAAATTCCGGGCTCCGACCTCCGCAGTCTTAGCCCCAGAGCAAGCACCTGCATCTTGACCCTTTCTGATTTTTTTCCGGTCAGTAGAGAAGCCATGTCTCCGTCCAAACCCCGAATCTTTGAACCCTTTACGATCTTTTGAAGCGCGCCTTTACGCTCCTCGAAATCAACGGGGCGGCGATTATCCGGGTCGGTAAGAAACAAATTCCAGAACTCGGTACCCTGATAAACGTCCACCACGCCCGGAGACCCGATTTTAAGAACGAGCGCCGACAAGGAATTCAACTTCGCGAACCAGGACACTTTTTCATGGAAAAGACGAAAGTTCTTAAGAAAGCGGTTGCCTTTCCCGGGACTTAAAATTCCGTAAACAAATTTACGGACAGATTCTTCGTATTCCCGCTTCGGATGAATCCAGTTCGTGTGCGTTTTCGCTTCCCGGATCGATTTCAGAACGTACTCCCAGATCCGGTCCGTAAACGCGGGACCCGATTGCGCGTTCGTCCCGGATTCAGGCCAGGCCCCCAAAATCGCCTGATAGATAAAATATTCCGTATTTCGGCGAGGCTCCGCCACCCCTCGGATCAAGGTCTTATGTTTTTCATTAATGAGCGCCCACCGGGTTAATACGCTCCGCCAGTCATCTGGAATTTCACTGAGCACATTCAGGCGCATGCGGACGTCTTCACTGCGTTTGGCATCGTGAGTCGACGTACAAAGCATCCCGTAAGGCCAGCGTTCAGACTTAAGTTTGTTAAACTGATGAAATTCCTCCTTGGAATGTCCGAAACGGAAAGGATCGCCGCCAACTTCATTAAGAGAAACAAAGCGGTTATAAACGTAGAAAGAAGTGTCCTCCATCCCCTTAGCCATGATCGGGCCGGTCAATTGCTGGAATCGAAGCACAAAATCCCGATAGATTTTTTTCGCCTCCGCCGTCACTCCGACATCAAACTTCAGCAAGAGGACTTCCCTCAGAAAATCGTATACGGCGGGATTCAAGGCCGGCGTTTTGGCTTTCGCTTTTTCAACGGCGATATTGATGTATCGTTCATCACGCTCCGAAACCGATTCATCCGAAGGCGACAGATAGGTCCGGTAAACGGGAAAACAGGCGATCACTTCACGAATCGCGAGGGTCAGGTTATTTCTCGTAAAGTCCCGGTAATGACGATCTTTTTCCGAAATCAGGTCCAGCCGGTGTCCGAGGGTGTTGATTTCACTCGCCATGTGGACAAGGGCAAACAGCTTTTTCTTATCGTAAAGCAACTGGTCAAAATCAATCGTATGCCCGATAAAGGTCTCATAAAGCTCAGAAAAATCCTTCTGGTGATTCTGGTCCACAAAAACCCCGTTGAGGACATTAAGGAAGTCATAACCCACCGTGCCATGAACGCTCCAGTTTTCGGGCAAAAACTCTTTCCGATCCAGAATTTTCTCCGCCACGACGTAAAGGGGCTTGGCGGAAGAGCGGATTTCGCGGCTCGAAATTTTCCGGCATTCTTTCCGGTGCGCCACAAACTTCTCCTGAAGCCGCCGGAAGTAGACCGGAGGATCATAAAGTCCGTCAGGATGATCAATCCGGAGGCCGTGGACCTTCCCTTCCGCGATCCACTGAAAAATAAGCCGGTGACAGTGTTCAAAAACCCGCTCATCCTCCATCCGGATCGCGGCAAGTTCATTGATGTCAAAAAAGCGGCGGTAATTGATCTCCTCGGCCGCCGTCCGCCAGAAAGCCATCCGGTAAACCTGCTCGTCCAGAAACCGGTCAAGAAGATCAAAACTCGCCGAATCATTTTTAACACCGTTATAGATAACAAGCCGACTCTCGACAAACTCCTTGATGAGCCTCGACCGCGATAAAATTTCAGCAAACCTTTTTTTGGCAACTTCCTTCTCACGCATTCGTTCCCTGATTTTTTCAATATTCGTCTCGGTTCTTGAGGGAAGGTTTTTGAACGCCGTTATCACGCTTAAATAATCCGACACCACCGCCTCATCCTCATTCAGGTGGCCCTTAAGTTCGTCGATCCGGAATTCAAGGATGGTCGGATAGGTCTGAGGATCCACCGGAAACCGGTTGTCAAAATACCGGACATAAAACGCTCCTTTTGAATCATCCAGTTCCAGTTGTATTTCCCGCCGATCCAAAACGAGTCCGTACAAATCCCCCAGGATGGGAATCAGAATTTTATTTTCAAGCTCCGCCTTAACCGGCTTCCAGTCGATATCAAAAAAACCAGCGTGGACCGAACTCGGCCCGTTTTCAAGGACGTCCAGCCAAAGCGCGTTGTGACTGCCAGCAATTCCCATGTGATTGGGAACCGTATCAAGGATGATTCCCATTTTTAGCTCCCGGATCTTGTCACAAAAAGCGTCAAATTCGGCCTGGCCCCCAAGCTCCGGATTCAGCACCGTGGGATCAGTCACGTCATATCCGTGAGAACTTCCCGGAACGGCTTTAAAAATCGGCGACAGGTAGACGGCCTCCACGCCAAGATCGTGAAGAAAGGGCAAAATCGACTTTGCGTCACGAAAGGTAAATCCGGCATTCATCTGAAGCCGGTACACCGACGATGGGCAATACACCGGTCGGCCATTTTCAGACAGACGATCTTTTGCAAGTGACACGTATGACTCTCCTTTTGAAGCTTGCGGGGGTGTTGCGATCCGCAATCTTATCACACGATTTTATATCCATGAAACTTTAATGAAGGAAAATTTAAATTTTTCTAATGCCCCATAACGCGCCTATCGATGACACTAACATCGCGGGCCACACTCGAAAAGACCGCTCCCCGGCATGGAAATTCGCCTTTATCGAAGTGCCGGAAGACCGCCACTTACTTATCCGAAGAAATCAGTCTTGGATCTGATATCGGCAAGAATTTGCAGGCCAAGCTCCCGATCGCGGCCGGGAGACTCATACTGCGAATTGGTAATAAGAAGAAGCTCGCGAAGCAACCGCTGAATCGTCCCTATTTTTTCCATTTGGGTTCCCATCTGTTCGATCGCCGCGTAAAGGAGCGACTTGGCCGCGTGGATCCGGGCATCATCCACGATGGTTTCATCCTGGGTCAGAAGGTTCTGTACGCGGCTCACGGCCTTGAGAAGACAACGCTGGTAGGACGGCTCATAGTCGCTTTTGAACGAAAGGTGACTGGCATCAAAACTCACTTTTTTTGTCCATTCCATCACCGCACCTCATCCCCCGGCGTCATTTTGTACCGCAAAACAACTTCGTCCTCAATCAGTCGAACCAGCTTTTCCGCCTTTACGCCGCGAGACAATGTCTCGTCCCTTCGAGACGCAAAAAAACAAGTCAGCCACCGGAAAACCCTGCGATATTTTTTACGGCCCCCACCTCTCGACAGGTGCCGGTACAAATCATCAAGAAATCGAACCGCCTTTTCCACCTGCCGTTTCTCGAAACTCCGGTCTTGCGAGCGGATCAGTAGCAACACAAGGGCCATCTTCCTCCGGAAATACCCGGTAAAAAGTTCCCGCATTTCACCGTCCTCCTCCAGGGATTGCCGTCCCGACAAAAAATTTCCTGATTTTCCTTCCCGACCCATCTTTTGCTTTTCGATTGCCATGGTTATCATCGTGTTCTCCTGACGGAACGATTAACACCCCCCGTTACGAAAGACAAGGAAAAGGCACAAGGTTTTTTAAAATAAGCTTTTGGTTTATTTGCAAAACTTTATTCATGATGTTAACCTTTAAGTTAGGCAAAAGAACTGATCAGGATATTAAAAAAACAACACAAGGGGGCTTCAATGTACGAAGAGATTCGAAAAGACCTGGAAGATCAGGGGAAGTTGAAAAGACCTCCCAGAATCCCCCACTGGGGCAAGGCGATCAAATCGTTACTTGTCCAAAAATCAAAATCTGAGCACCCACTCTCGGTAAGCTGGCTCGCCAAAACTGCGGGGATTAACGAAAAAAATCTGCATAACATCATCGCCGGACGGGTTCGCGACCCCTCCTCCGACAAGCTTGTCAGAATCGCGGACGCTTTCGAAATATCCTTCCCTGAACTGGCCGCCCGAGCCATGGCCGAGACCCCCGGTAATTTTTTCATCTGCGGGTACGGAGAACGCGCGTTTATCGATTATCCCCAGCATGGCTTTACGATCCAGTCGTTAAGCCCGCAATCCACGAGCCAGCGGGATTTTTTCTTTGGCAAAATGNNAATGACAATCAAACCGTTCACGCAACTGAAGCGTTGGCGTTTCCGGGAAAATTCCAGCGTGGCTATTTTTCTGGAAACCGGAACCCTGGAGATAACGTACGGAGATCAACGAAGGAATATTCACGCGAACGAATCCGTCTATTTCGATGCCGATGTACCGCATAAAATCAAGAATATCGATTCCATTGAAGCCAAGCTTTTCATCGTCACCTGCCCCGCCCTCTTTTGAACAGGTCAGTCCGGCGGTCAAACTCAAAAACTCATCCGGTAACAGATCGCGCGAAAACCACGCGTCATTTCGATGAAAAATCCAAATCAGCCGGTGGGGGGAGCTTACGGGTAACGCGGAAGACAACGCGCGGGCGCTTCAAACATGTTTGCCTAGGGCTTTTTCCTTAGCAATTTGTGCTTCACGCAAATTTTCTTAATGACTTCCATCAATGTCTCAACGGCCGTTGGCTTTGGAAAAAAGCGATAGCCCAACTGCTTGGCGCGGCGAAGCTCCTCGGCCGCGTCCACCGCCGTGTAAATAATAAAATCTTTCGGGGCGTATCCCTCTCCGGCCTTGAAACGTTCAATCAGTTCATCCCCCCACATGTGCGGCATCTTGATGTCAATAATCCCGATATCCGGCTCAAATGTCCGGGAAATCCGAAGGGCATCGTCCCCTGAAAGAGCGCAAGCTACTTCGAAATGCGCGTCCTTCACGTTTTCGGTTAATGCCGATTTAAGGAAATCGCAAACCTCCTCCTCATCATCCACAATCAGCACCTTTGCCGAAATCTCCCATCCGCTTTCAATCTCGAGCGGCACCTTGTCCTCATTCTTTCGTTCGATCATCACCTCGATCCGGTCGTGCAAATCCCTCAGGCTATATGGCTTCCTGATGAACGCATCGACTCCAAGCTGTTCGCATCGTTTTTGTTCGTCATGCATCGCCGTCAGGACAATCACGCCAAGTTGAGGATAATCCTGGCGTATGAGCCGCAAGACCTCGATACCGCTCATCCCCGGCATGCTCAAGTCAAGGACCACAAGATCAATCCGGGACCCGCATTCCTGGATAATCTTGAGAGCTTCCATTCCACTTCCGGCCGTCAGCGTGCTATAGCCAAGCGCCTGTCCGGTCTTCGAAATGAACCAGAGTGTATCCGGTTCATCATCCACGATAAGAATAGTTCCGCGCGACTTTGGTATATCCATCCCGCACCTCCCCAAGCCTTCCCGTTCGAACGCTACAGCCCCACCCTTCCGGGGCCCTCGAATTCTATTGAGCGTTGATCACGTTAAGAACCGCCGTTTCAATCTCGTTTAAACTTGTGGGCTTGTGAATACATAACGTCGCCCCGCACGCAATCCCCTCTTCGTCCTTGTCGTTATACGCCGTCATCAAAATTATTTTCTGATCGGGCGCCTTTTCACGGACGTCTCTGATCACTTTGAGACCATCCACATCATCTTTTAACCGAACGTCGATCAGCGCCACGTCCGGCCGCTGATTCAGAATTAGCGGTATCGCTTCCCTTCCACCGACTGCCGTGAACACTTCATGCCCCCGAGACTTAAAATAACTCTCCATAAACTCCAGAAGATCTTCCTCATCATCCACAATGACAATTTTGGCCACTCTACGTTTCCCCCGTGGCGGGCAGAAAAATGCGAAAGGTCGTGCCCTCCCCGTAAACGGATTCAAGCTCAATCTCTCCCTGATGCGCGTCTACCATCTTCCGGATCACGTACAGCCCAAGCCCCGTCCCCTTGATGGCCGTCGCCTTGGTCGTGAAAAAAGGGACAAATACCTGCTTCCTCACTTCCTCCGGCATCCCGAGACCGGAATCCGCGATCGTCACTTCCACGTAGCGGCGACCGTGGCGAAGCGCCTCCCGGGCGCTCAGCGTAATCCGCCCTTTGGCCGGATGCTCGGGTTTTTCAAGTTTGCCACACTCCCAGGCCTCTTCTTTCATCTTGATCGCGTCGTAGGCATTATCAAGCAGATTAAAAAGAACTTCCTCAATTTCGCCGGAATTTCCGTGAATCCTGGCAAGACCATCAGGAATTTCTATCCTGAGATCAGTGTCATAAACCGGATGCTTACATTCCCACAGGCGGACGCAACTCGCTACGACATCCCCGATGTTCACGGGGCCAAACCCCTCGCTCAACCGGCTGAAATCAAGAAGCCTTCGGACAATTTCGCCCCCGTGATCGGCGTTTTTCGCGATCTTCCGGTACACCGACTCCAGTGACCCAATCAGCGGCCTGATCCCTTCAAGGTTGTTCGCGGCCATCTGCTTCTCGATCCGCGGAAAATCCACCATCAGCGCCGACTCCGCTCCCAGCTTAATGACATTGAACCGGTTATTCACCTGATGAGCGATCCCCGAGGCCATCGTCCCAAGATCCGCCATCTTCGCCGCCTGAAAAAAATGCGCCTGCTGATGTTCAAATTCTGTCAGAAAAATACAGTTCTCTATCGCGAGGGCGGCCTGGTTCGCGAGAGTCTTTAAAATATCAAGATCACTTTCCGTGTAAAGTTGCTTTGACTTCTTTTCGCCAAGGACAAGAAAACCAAGAAGACGGTCTTGAATAAAACTTGGAATAATAAGCGCGGCGCCATGGGCGATCATTTCCTTAATGATGGTTTCCGACGCAAGGCTTTGGGACTGGAGTTCCTCAAGAACAAGCGCCTGTTTACCCTCGCGGAGCCGACGCACCAGCTCCGAATCCTCATCAATCACTCCCACGCCCTGACGAGAGGCTCCGCGAACTGCCCGGGATTCGTAACATTTCCTGTCCGGATCCCATAAAAAAATTCGGGCATGCGTGATCTTGACGGTCTTGGTGAGAATATGAACAATCAGCTTGAGAAGTTTGTCCATGTCCTTCACAAGCGTCATTCCCCTCGATGCCTGCAGAAGAGTCTGCTGGTATGCCCGTTGTTCTCGCAATATGCGATTTTCGACTTTCAAGCGCAACCTTGAATAAATATAGGGGCCGATCATCGAAAGAACTGCGTAGGTCAGCACAGGTATAACCCACCACTTATTTCCCCAAAAAAGCTCTAACTCTTTTTGAGTTAATAGAACAATTAATACAGGGATTCCAAAAACCAGGCCGTAAACACCTAAAAATAAGCTGGTAAATGTCAGGGCAAGACGAACATCCATCAACTGATATTTGATAATAACGTAAGCTACTATGACAATATAAGCAGAAACCAGAATATTCCCATAAGGCGGTATCGGAATATCGTACCAAAGAAAATAATTAGTGAATCCCCCTCCCCAGCCAACAATGGTTGCAAGTAAAATATATTTCATTTGGTTTCGAGCAATTCCAGAAGCACTTCTAAAACTCTCGAAAATCAGCTTAACTCCATAAGCGACTACGACAACCCAAAACAACAAAAATGGATGAAAAAGGAATCCTGGATTTGGCCAAAACGGATAGGACAATTTCGGAGCTACTCCGGAAACAAAAAATGGCGTGAAGCTGAATAAGGACGATGACACAGCAAACACATACGCCCCTATCAGCTGTTTCCTACATTGCTCGGTTTTCCCTAAAATCGCTACAATGTGATGGAGATACAAAACAGGGATAAAAATCGCTCCCAGCATCAAGCCTCGCGCATTAAAAAGCGCGTCATCGGGAGTTTTTGAAATTTGCCACAAAAAATAAAAAATACTCCACAGGGCGACAGAGGCGGAAAACCAGAAATAGGTGCGGTTCTTTGCATTTCGACTGTTTTGCCGGATAACAAAAATACCGAAGATCAAGCAGGAAGCGGCGTTAATTAAACTGCTGATAATACTAAAAATGACCATGCCTTACTTAACCGGGGTTTTTAGCAATAACGTAATGAATAATTCCCTGCTGTTCCGATTCACATCTAAGGTCTTTATCGGAAAATCCTGCTGTTAAAAATATCTTTTTGAGAGCTTCAATGCTCCGATAAATTAACTGCCACTCGCCAACCCACTCCAAAAAGTAAAACGACGGGTTCTGGTATTGTTCCCCAAAATTCGCAATGAACAAAAGTCCATTTTTTTTCAGTTGCTTTTTTAATGCCACGATCAAATGACGAGCTATGCGCTCATCCAGATAATCAAACAGACCTAAGGAAAAAATCAAATCATACTTCCCTTGCGGCACGTCTTTTTTTAAGGCAAAACGAACGGCATTTTGTCGATAAAAAGTTACTATTTCTGGGTAGTCGCGCAACAGGTTTTTGGCGTAGTCAATGGCTCCCTGGTCCTGATCGAAACAATCAATAGAAATCTGTCCAGCGGCAGGTGAAAGCTCATCTAAAAGTTCTTTAATATCCCGACAGGGGCCGGAAGCCAGGTCCATCACCTTTAGGCAGTCCCCCCTTCGAGATTTGAAAATAGTGGAAATAAACTTCTTTATATCTTGTTTCCGGTTGCGAATGGCATTGGCCGCGGGAGACATTTGGGAATAGTTATCGAAAAGACGCTCAAATCCGTTTGTTTGAGGATCATTACGGTACATATCATCAATGATTTTATAGTCCCCCGCGTAACCAAAAGGCTTTTCCAAGCTCCATCGAATATGCTCTCCATACAAAAAATCAGCGCGCAATTTTTTAATAAACATTTTTTTTAATTTATAAACGCTAACGTCATCGCCTTCTGCTAACCGCTCCTTTTCAAAAAGCATGAGATCGCGAAAAATAGCGTTTATCTCTTGATTAAAAACACTCTGATACTGCCCCCAGCTATCCGGATCTCGATCTAAATGATTTTTAATTTCCTTGGCTAGTTTGCGATATTTTTTTATCTTGGATAAAAGCGAGATTTCCTGATTTTTAAGTAGCATATCAATGTTTGGCATACGTTATTCCCCGAGCGCTTTTTTAACTTCTGTTAAAAACTCTAAAAGATCGAATGGTTTCAGAATATACGCACTGGGTTTCAATGTTTGGGCGTTTTCCTCCGTTAATGGATCGGCGTACCCGGTCATGAAAATCCTGGGAACCCGCTTCGCCTTGCGTGTAGCCATCAACTCCAGAATCCGCCGAACAGTTTCAATGCCATCGACCCCGGGTATTCGAATGTCGCTGATAATAAGATCAAAATCAATCGCTTCCGCCATCGCCAAAGCGTCGTCACATCGTTTGGCAACGAGCACTTCATAGCCATTTTTCTCGAGGGCGAGGACAAGACTTTTTGTAATCAGCTCCTCATCGTCTATCACAAGAATTTTTTTGCCCATGGCTGTTTTTCCTTTCCTGGTTCAATGCGATCACCAAACAAGCTCGGGATGCCATATCAAGTATCGGATAAATACGTGGATTCTGGAGAAAAATAATGTTCCGCAAACGATGCGGGTAGTTTATTTGAACGGGAAGGCAGTACCTGGACGGTCACGCTCCGGTATCGGTTTATCGAGGTTTTCGGGAAGATCATCCGCGCGGGCAAGAAATATAATCGCAAGATTATCAATGTAACAGACGAACCATCCAGATTGTTTGGGAAGTGCTTGTCGCGGTTAGAACTTCGGATCGCTCTTTCAAAGCAAGCGGTTCTGTTACAAGCCTGGGGAACTAGGATTTGAACCTAGACTAGGTGATCCAGAGTCACCTGTGCTACCGTTACACCATTCCCCAATGAAGGAGGTAAGCCAAAAACCCAAGGCAGAGGGAAAATCCTCACGGGCAATCCCGTTTTCTCTCCCGGCAAGAACGCAAAACGGGTGGAATTATAGCGAGTCCCGCCGCTTCACGCAACGCACAACGTCACTTAATTTTACGCGGGGCGTTTCTGCTCGATTTTGCCCCAGGTGTCACGGAGGGTGACAATCCGGTTAAAAACGGGCTGGCCAGGTCGGGAGTCTTTCGGATCCACGAAGAAATACCCCATGCGTTCAAACTGGACACGCTCCCCCGGCGCCATCTGCCCCAAAGCCGGTTCGAGCTTTGCGTGTTTCAAAACTTCCAGAGACTGGGGGTTCATGTTGACAAAGATATCTTTTCCTTCCGGAAAATCATTGGGATCCTTCACGTTAAAAAGAGGCTCGTAAAGTCGAACCTCCGGTGAAACGGCATGCTTCGCCGATACCCAGTGAATGGTCCCTTTCACTTTCCGCCCGTCCGGAGGGTTATTGCCGCCGCGCGTCTCGGGATCATAAGTGCAATGGACCTCCTTCACATCACCAGTCGCGGGGTCCTTGATGACCTTTTCACATTTGATGAAGTAAGCGTAACGCAAACGAACTTCTTTCCCGGGCGCCAGGCGGAAATATTTTGGCGGCGGCGTCTCACGGAAATCCTCCTGTTCAATGTAAAGCTCACGGCCAAACGGCACTTTGCGTGATCCCGCGGAAGGATCTTCGGGATTATTCACGGCTTCAAGCTCTTCGGTCTTCCCTTCCGGATAATTTGTGATCACCACTTTGAGCGGTTTAAGCACCGCCATCATGCGCGGCGCCGTTTTGTTGAGCTCTTCACGAATCGAATTTTCGAGCACCCCCATGTCAATAGTACTGTTAAATTTGGCGACGCCGATCTGGTCACAAAAATTGCGAATGGACGAGGGCGTGTAACCTCTCCGGCGAAATCCCGAGATTGTGGGCATTCTCGGGTCATCCCAGCCGGAAACAATCTTCTGCTGGACAAGCCTGAGAAGAACCCTTTTGCTTAAAACGGTATGGGTCAGATTGAGCCGGGCAAACTCGATTTGCTGGGGCCGATGAATTCCCAGCTCCACCAGGAACCAGTCGTAAAGCGGCCGATTGTTTTCAAATTCAAGCGTGCAGAGGGAGTGCGTAATGCCCTCGATCGAATCTGAAATGCAGTGAGTAAAATCATACATCGGATAAATACACCACCGGTCACCGGTCCGGTGATGCGAGACCCGTTTGATCCGATACATCGTGGGATCCCGCATATTCATATTGGGGGAAGCCATATCAATCTTCGCGCGAAGAACACGAGCCCCGTCGGGGAATTCGCCCGCGCGCATCCGCCTGAAAAGATCCAGATTTTCTTCGACCGGGCGGTCGCGGTAAGGACTGTTTTTACCGGGTCGGGTCAACGTCCCTCGATACTCCCGCTGTTCATCCGCCGTCAAATCGCAAACGTAGGCCTTCCCCTTTTGAATAAGGGTCTCCGCGTGCTGATAGAGAGAGTCAAAATAATCCGAAGCGTAATATTCCCGGTCTCCCCAGTCGAACCCAAGCCAGCGGACATCCTCCCGAATCGAGTTCACATATTCGTTTTCTTCTTTTTCGGGATTGGTATCATCAAACCGCAGATTGCAAAGCCCCCGGTAATCCCGGGCGATTCCAAAACTGATGCAAATCGCCTTGGCGTGGCCGATGTGGAGATAGCCGTTCGGCTCCGGCGGAAAACGGGTATGGATTCGCCCGCCGTTTTTACCGTTCGCGAGATCCCGGTCATTGATGTCCCGGATAAAAATTGAATGCTTTTTTTGAGGTTCCACTCTTTACGTCTCCATGATGACAAAAATCGGGAACGGCCCCCGGCCCTTAAAAGCAAGCGTTCCCGGCTATTTAAAATTAAAAGCTCGTCTCTTTGACAAGAAGAATTTTTCGATAAAACAGGCGAGACATCTTCCCTAGCTGTCGAGCCACGATTATATCAGATTCTCTGAAGAGCCGAGCCTGCGATTTTAAAGAAAGAACGAGGAAAGGCGCTTCAGGCAGGTTTCTTTTCCAAGGAGGCTCATAAGCTCAAAAATACCTGGGCTGGCGGTTCCTCCGGTCAGGACGAAACGGAGCGGATGAATGATATCTTTCGGTTTAAACCCAGCGGATTCAGCCACTTGCTTTGTCTTCTGATCAAGAAGCGAAACGTCTTCAAAGTCTTCCAGTCCCTCGAGCTGGCCCCGAAGCTGACGAAGAAGATCCATAACCGGCTTGTTCGCCTTGATTTCACCCATCATCGGATGATCTTTGGCGTCGGGCTCGGAAAAGCAGTACGACGCCTGATCCATCAGTTGTCCCAATGTTTCGATTCGCGGACGATACAACGCGATAAGTTTCCGCCATTTCCTTTCTTCGGGCAAACTCCCCTTTCTCTTCCAAAATTCCGTGATCCGCGTTTCATAATCTTCCGGCCTGATTTTGCGAATGTGTTGTCCGTTCAGCCATAAAAGTTTTTCCGGATTGAAACACGCCGCGGACTTGATAATCCGTTTCAGCGAAAACCTCTTGATGAGTTCCTGTAAAGTGAAAATTTCCTGGTTATCACCCGGATTCCAGCCCAGGAGCGCCAGATAATTCAAAAGTCCTTCCGGAAGAAAACCCTGTTTCCTGTATTCCGTAACCGCGACGGCCCCGTGGCGCTTGGAAAGCGGCGTTCCGTCCGCGCCCAAAATCAGTGGCAGGTGTCCGTACCTGGGAGATTTCCATCCAAGCGCCCGCTGGATCAAAATGTGACGCGGAGTATTCGGCAAATGATCGTCACCACGAATCACATGGGTCACTCCCATGTCGTGGTCATCAACGATCACCGCGAGATGGAAGGTCGGGAAACCGTCAGACTTCATAATGACCAGATCTTCAAAATCCGCGGTGGGATATTCGACTTTCTCTTTTACGATATCGTCAAAAATAACTTTCTGATCTTTTGGCATCCGGAACCTGATCGCGCCTTCCGATTCGTAAGCGAAACCCTTTTCGGTGAGTTCCCTGGCGACCTCCCGATACCGGTCCAGCCGGTTGCTCTGGCGCGCAATCGCCTCGTCCCAGTCCAGTCCAAGCCACTTGAGAGAATCCAGGATCTCCTGTTCAAACTCCGGAGTTGAACGAAGCCGATCCGTGTCCTCGATGCGAAGAAGAAATTTCCCTCCCTGCTGGCGGGCATATAAAAAATTAAAAAGCGCGGTCCGGACACCTCCGATATGAAGATACCCGGTCGGGGAAGGGGCAAAACGAACTCGGATGTTTGACATAGGATTCAATCAGGTTTCTAATTTGTATTAAAGTTGCGTCTGATAATCGAATGGGCCAGAGATTTCACGTGTTTAACGTCCAGCGGCTTTTCGAGGCATGAAACCGCCCCCATAGCCATTACCTTGCGCTTTTTTTCCGGACTGATAAACCCTGAAATAAACACGACGGGAACCTCGCTGATTTGCCGGATCTTTTCAAAAACCTTATCGCCCGTCATCCACGGCATGCTTGAATCGAGGAACACAAGGTCATATTCCTTTTCGGAAAGTTTCTTGATACCCCCCTCGCCGGAATCCGCGTAATCTACTCTAAAGCCTTCGTGCTCCAGGGTTTCCGAAAACTCTTCGCAAATCGACGTCTCGTCATCCACAATGAGCAACCGACCTTGTTCCTCACGCTTCGGTATCGGGAAGTTTGAATTTTTCTCTGAGAGTTTCAAGGTNNGATCAATTTAAACGGGGCGTTCGACCGCCCGATTTCAACGATATAGCTATCGTCGATTTCCACTTTTTCTTGACCATCAGCCGTCAGCAGAGCCTTCTCAGCGGGATCATCCGTGCGAACCTGCACCATTATTTTTTCGTCGGCGCCAATCACGAGCGACCGGAGGCTGAGCGCGTGCGGACAGATCGGGGTAATGATAAACACTTCGAGTTTAGGATGCACCACCGCCCCGTCCGCGGAAAGCGAGTATCCGGTCGAACCCGTCGGCGTCGCGATAATCACCCCGTCTCCCCGGAAACTGGTGAGTTTTTCGCCGGACACAAAAACATCCAGGCGCAAAATCCGCGCGAGCCCTTCCCGACTGATCACGATGTCATTTAAGGCCAGAAAGCGGCGCTCCATTTTCTTGGTTTTGCTCCAGGCGGTACAAGACAGCATGATTCTGTCTTCAATCTCGGGGATCTGAAAATATGCCGCCAATGCTTCAAAAACTTCCGATTGTTTCACTTCGGTCAAGAAACCAAGCCCCCCCAGATTAATCCCCAATACCGGAACGGAGCGGTTCCGCAAATGTTTCACGATGGAAAGCATCGTGCCGTCGCCCCCGAGAGAAATCACAAAATCCGTATCTTCAATAAATTGTTCGATCGGCTCAGTCAGGGAATCCACAACCACAAGATCCCGCTTCTCGAGCCAGTCGCGAATTTTCGCGGCAAGTTCAATCGCCCCTCTTTTTTTCTGATTCACAACAATTCCGATTTTTTTCATCATTGGGTCCTCCGGTGGACTGGATCGCTTAAGCAAAACTCACACCAAAAGCCTTCACCTTCGGCTCATTTTCAGATCAAAACAGAAAGCTCCGAAACACAAAAAAAGGTTAAAGGTGAAATGTCTCTTTTTTTCGTTCAAGGGTCCGATGAAATTTGTCTTCGATGTCCTCGATCGAGCCTTTTAATGCCGAAAAAATCTTGGCGACCTGCTCACCATTGTAGGCGTATTGTGAACTCGCGAGATTCCCGATCAACCGGATTTTGTCGAGCGCCGCCGCGACTCGCTGTTCGGCCAGTCGTTTAACCTTCGCTTCTTTTGTCTCGCCCGCAACACCCGCGTCACCCTGTTTTATCTCTTCGTTCGGTTCCAAGATAATCTCTCCTTTGTTAGCGCGGGTTGGGCTCGATCCCAAAACCCGCCGATTTTTCACGTTTTTTCTGACCGCTTAGTTCTTTGATCACGGAATCAGCCACCTTTTCCGGGGACAGCCCAAACGAGTCGAGTTGTTTCTCGCGGGAACCATGTTCGATAAATTCATTGGGAAGCGCCAGCCGTTTCAGGGCGACCGTCCTGAGATTTCTGATCTCAAGGAACTCAAGAACTTTGGCGCCAAATCCGCCGGTTATGACGTGCTCCTCAAGCGTAAAAAGCATCCGGGTTTTTCTAATCGACTCCAGAATCAGAGTTTCATCGAGAGGTTTTGCAAACCGCATGTTGACCACTCGCGCCGAGACCCCTTTTTCCCTGAGAAGCGCGTGCGCCTTGCAGGCAACCTCCACCATACTCCCCAGCGCGAGAAGCGTCACATCCTCGCCGTCAAACATGACCTCCCCTTCACCCGTTTGAAAAGAACGTTTGGGAAATTCATCAAACAGTTTGGCGATATTGGCCCGCGGATAGCGCAGTACAAAGGGAACGGACGCTTCCAGCCCGAGCTCAAGCATTTTCTCCATTTCAAATTCATCTTTCGGAGCCCCGATCACTATCCCCGGCACCGAACCGAGATACGCCATGTCAAAAATCCCTTGATGTGTCGCGCCATCCGCGCCCACAATCCCCGCCCGGTCCAGGGCAAGCACGACCCCGGTTCTTTGGAGAGCCACATCATGCATGATCGAATCATGGGAGCGTTGCATAAAGGTCGAATAAACCGCCACCACGGGTTTGAGCCCGCTTCGGGCCATGGCTCCGGCAAACGTGACCGCGTGTTGTTCGGCAATCCCCACGTCAAAACAGCGCTCCGGGAAAACTTTTTGAAAATCAGTCAGACCGGTCCCTGAAAGCATCGCCGCCGTCACGGCCACCACTGACGGATCCCTGCGGGCATGCTTCAAAATTGCGTCCGAAAACGCCTGGGTAAACGAGATCCCGTGCGTGGAATTTGTTTCCCTCGCGCCTTCCATTTTTACTCCGGTCTTGACATTGAACGGCGCGACACCATGCCCCTTTTCCTGATCCTGTTCCGCGTATTCGCAGCCTCGTCCCTTTTTCGTTATCACGTGAAGGAGACTGCAAGTATTCAGGGCAAGGATATCTTTCAGAATCTTGACCAAATGGATCACGTTGTGCCCGTCCACGGGGCCAAAATACCGGAAGCCAAACTCTTCAAAAAGAACGCCCGGGACAAAGAGGTGCTTCATGCTATCAAGAGAGGTATTCGCCAATTTTTGAAGCCGGGGAAATTTCTGGAGTTGCTTTTCCATTTCACCGCGCACCTTGTTATAAAGCGGATGAGTGAGGACTTTGTTCAAATAGCGGCTGACCGCGCCCACGTTCTTCGCGATCGACATCTCGTTGTCATTTAAAATAATCAGCATGTTCTTTTTGAGCTGTCCGGCATGATTGAGCGCTTCAAACGAAAGGCCAGCCGTCAGGGCACCATCCCCGACTATCGCGACCACTTGCTCGTTCCCCTTTCTGATGTCCCGCGCGCAGGCAAGCCCGATGGCCTGCGAAATGGCGGTACCGGCGTGTCCCACGATGAACGGGTCATGACAACTCTCCCAGGGCGCCGGAAATCCGCTCAGGCCGCCCGGCTGGCGTAAAGTCGCCATTTGATCACGTCGACCGGTAATCATTTTGTGAACATACGCCTGATGCCCGACATCCCAGCAAATCTTGTCCGTCGGTGAATTTAACACATAGTGAAGCGCCATCGTCAGCTCAAGAGTTCCGAGACTTGCTCCCAGATGCCCCCCCGTTTTCGCGACCGATTCTATCAGAAACTGACGGTATTCTTCCGCCACCTCGGGCAGTTTTTCAAGAGGCACCTTTTTCAGGTCGTCAGGGCTATTGATTTTGTGTATCCAGTTTGTCACCGTTGTAACATCCTCTTATTTTTGGGGAATTCGTGATTCAAGGAAATCCGCCAATAACACCAAACATCGGGCTCTTGTCCCAAGTTTGCCAGCTACCTTCTTTGCCGTTTTTATCAATTGTCCGGCTTTTTGAACAACCCTGTCTTCAGGCATAAACCGGCAATAACCGTCTTGATCCAGCAAGTCATCCACCACCTGAAAAGCCAGTCCGACCGCGCGCGCGTACCGGTCAACGAGAACAAGCTGTTTCGGCGAAGCATCGGCCACCAGGGCGCCGGCTCTCACGCTCGCGTGAATTAACTTTCCGGTTTTATTGGCACAAATGAAATCATGCGTCGCGAGGTCAAGCCGTCTGGAAGCGGTTTCAATATCTTCGACCTGGCCCGCAATCATACCACGCGCTCCGGC
>DCTJ01000001.1:0-1039 GCA_002329545.1 Candidatus Omnitrophica bacterium UBA1443 | reverse complement strand
GATTTCAAAAGCCATGGTCAGCAACCCGTCTCCGGCCAGAATGGCTGTCGCTTCTCCGAATTTCTTGTGACACGTCAACCTTCCCCGGCGGACAGCATCATTATCGAGCGCGGGAAGATCATCGTGCACGAGCGAGTAAGTATGAATCAACTCAAGCGCACAGGCCGGACGAATCGCGTCCTTCATCCGACCTCCGCAAGCCTCACAAGCCGCGAGAACAAGAATCGGCCGGAACCGTTTCCCGCCGGTAAACACCGCGTACTGCATGGCTTGATGGATCGCCTTGGGTCTTCCCGCGCGACTTTGAAGCTCTTTTTTGAGCGTCTGTTCAATCAGCCTGAGATGTACTTTGAAACAGGTCCCGTAATCGGCCATTTAGTCTTCCTCGTCTGAAGAATTTTCACCGCGAACAAGGCCTTTTTTTCTGACCTTCGCCGCCGGCTTTCCGCACGCGTCAAAAGGTTCTTTTTTGAACGAACCATCAAGCGCTCGAGTCAGAACCTCGATCTTTTTCTCCGCTTCAGTCAATTGGGATTGACAGGCACGGACAAGACCGACCCCTTCCTCATATTTTTTGAGCGCTTGATCCAGCGTGAGCTCTCCGCCTTCAAGCGCCGCGACTGTCTTTTCCAGACTTTCCATCGCCTTTTCAAAATCTATTTTTGCTTTTTTCTCTGCCATGGACATCCTTTCAACCCGCAAAAAGTCGGGCATTTTAAGTCCAGGGGGAACATGACCCCTTCGTTGCGATCACTCTGGAAACCAGTTCACCCTGATGAAGTCTTGTTCTGATTTCTGTCCCTGTCGGAAGATTCTCGGCTGACTTAAGCACAGCGCCCCGGGCGTCAAACGTCACCGAATATCCACGTTCCAGGATTCCTAACGGATTTAACACATTCAATTTTCCGGTCGCGGTCTGGAAAACCTGTTTTTTAAAAGTCATCCAGTTCGTCAGGGAAGTCTGGAGCCTCTTTCCCAATTCATCCATCCGCTCAATAAACTGTTCAAGTAAATAGCGCGGTTGCCGAAACGCGGCGCT
>DCTJ01000054.1 GCA_002329545.1 Candidatus Omnitrophica bacterium UBA1443 | reverse complement strand
GGTGTTCATTTCCATAAAGTAAAAATTCTCGTCACCATCCAGCAAAAACTCGATCGTCCCGGCATTTTCATACTCGAATGCTTTCGCCGCGCGAATGGCCGCGGCCCCGATTTTCCGGCGAAGTTTCGCGCTAATCCCCGGCGCGGGTGATTCTTCGATCAGTTTCTGGTGGCGACGCTGGACGGAACAANNCTCCCAGATGGACCACATTGCCGTGGCTATCCGCCAAAATCTGAACTTCAATATGCCGAGGCTTCGCGATAAATTTTTCAATGTAAATATCCCGGTTGCCAAATGCCGCTTCCGCTTCCACCTGGGCCGTCAAAAAGGAACTGATCAGTTTTCCGTCATTATGCGCGATTTTAATGCCTTTTCCGCCGCCCCCCGCCGAGGCCTTGATAATCACCGGATAACCCAGTCTTTTGGCGAGGCGAAGCGCCTCTTCCTGATCTTCGATCGTTCCCTTACTACCAGGGATGATCGGAACGCCAGCTTTTTTCATTTCCATGCGCGCGACGGATTTATCACCCGCGAGCCGTATACTCTCCGGCCGCGGTCCAATAAACTTGATCTGACAGGACTCACAAATCTCGCCAAAATGCGCGTTTTCAGATAAAAATCCATAGCCCGGGTGAATGGCTTCAACATCGGCAATCTCCGCCGCCGAGATTAACGCGGGAATGTTCAAATAACTTTCGGATGAAGGTGATTCACCGATGCAAATAGCTTCATCAGCCAGTTTGACGTGAAGCGAATCCCGGTCTGCTTTTGAAAAAACCGCGACCGTACGAATCCCCAGTTCACGGCAAGCCCGAATAACGCGGATCGCGACCTCTCCGCGATTTGCGATCATAATCTTGGAAAACATAGCTCGTGATTTCCTCTTCAGGTGGCAAGAAAGCGCCGGATCAGGCTTTCTTGATCTTCATGATGGGCTGGTCGTATTCGACCGTCTGACCGTTTTGGACAAGAATTTCCGTGATCACACCGCCCGTTTCGGACTTAATCTCATTCATAAGCTTCATGGCCTCGATAATGCAGAGGACATCCCCCGTCTTAATCGCCTTCCCGACAGACACATACGGAGGCTGATCAGGCGCGGGCGCCGCGTAAAACGTTCCCACCATCGGGGAACGGACGATCACAATCCCTTCCTCCACCACCGGAGAAGCCGCGAGAGCGGGCGCGGCGACGGTCCCGGCCGCGACCACGGGAGGAACCGGAGGAAGCACCGCGGGCAGCGCTGGGGCATGTTCCACAAAAACCCTGTCTCCCGACAATTTGCGCAGTTTGATTTTCATGTTTTCTTTTTCAATCTCAACCTCGCCGATCTGGTGTTCGGCCATAAGCTCCAGCAACTCCCTGATCTCTTTTACGTTCATTTTTTCTTCCTCGCCGATTTGGCTTTAGGGGTTTCGCATTGATGAGAACAATAGGACACCAATCCCCGGAGTCCCAGAAGATAACTGTCTTTCCCGAATCCTGTGACCTGCGCCACGCAGGCAGGCGCCGTCATGGAGTGTTGCCTGAAATCTTCGCGTTTGTAAATATGACTGAGATGAACTTCAACCGCCGGAATGCCGCACGCCGCAATAGCATCCCGAATGGCGACACTGGTATGCGTGTACGCGGCGGGATTAATCAGAATCCCCCGGAAAGTCGCGCGGGAGTTTCCAATCATGTCAACGATTTCTCCCTCGTGATTACTCTGGGCAATCTCAATCTGAACCTTTAATTCTTTCGCGAGCGCCCGAATGGACTCGTTAATCTCGTTCAGTGTAACGGCACCGTACACCGAAACCTCTCGTTTTCCCAAAAGTTGCAAGTTAGGTCCATGGACCACAAGTATTTTCATGTCTAGATCTGTCCCTCGGGATCATTGCCCTCCNNGCGCATCATTTCCATTTCACGCATCCCTTTTCGCTTCAATCCCCCGCGAAACGCGTAGAGAACGCCCGAACCGATGCTAAAACTGTAGATGAGCATATCCACCAGCAACGTATAAGCCAAAGCCCGTTCGGGCGACAAGTAGCGGCTAAAAAGATAAAGCGTGCTGGCCTCACGCACTCCCAATCCGCCAATTGATGGTGCCATACTAACGATGGTCACCACGGGTATCAAGATAAAAAATTTCCAAAAAGGAATCCCGCCGCCCAAACTTTGGGCAATCAGAAAATATGACAAGATAAATATGGACTGCCCGATAAAAGAAAGAAAAATAGCCCCCAGAACCGACTTTTGATGGTGACGGTATCCATAAATCGCGTTGTAAACTTCCGCCACCCTCTCTTTCCATTTCTGCCCCGGGGCAAAAATAGAAAACCCTTTAAACAAACCCGCAAATCTTCGGCTCGAAAAGAAAGCGATACAGAAAAGGAGAACTCCCAGCGCCCCATAAACACAGTAGTCAACGTAAGCGCTCTGGGAATCGGCGCGTGACATAATCAATCCGATAAAGGCAATGATAATAATCGCGACAAATCCCATGAGACGATCGAGTAAAACCGATGTCGCTGATTCAATCTTTTTACCTGACTGTTTGTACGCGTAAAAGGCGCGGGCAATATCCCCGCCAACCGAGGACGGCAAAAAGAGATTATAGAACATGCCGACAAACCCGAGGTAATAACATTCTTTGAAATTCAGGCGAACATCCTGGACCTTGAACACCCACTGCATCCGAACCGCAATGACCCCGAGGGCCACCAGGTAAGCGACTAGCGCGGCAACAAACCATGTCCATTGGGTTTCATCGCGAAGGATAGATAGCGAATCCGTTATCTTTCCCCGCACGGAGTAAACAACCAGACAGATCGCGAGAACACTGACGATAAACCGCAGGGCCTTTCCCTTAAAGCCCGTCATACGGATTGGGAAAATTTGATTTGGAGCTCGGAAAGCAGGCTGTCTAAAATCTTTTGTTCTTCCGGACTCAAGTTGCCGCTGGTTTTATCACGCAAGGTCATTAATAAATCAATGGCCTCCTTGGCCGCCTCATGATTCACTTCCGTCTCATTCGTCATCGGATTTGGGATTGCCCCAAGATGCATAAGCGCCTGAATGCCAAGGGATTGGACAAGGCTGAGAAAAATCTTGGACGTGGCAACTTTCTGGGTTTGCTGAGAAGGTTCCGGGGCGGTCGACTGAGACGCGACAATATGCTCTTTCCAACTACTATCAACCTTTTTTTCAGTAAAACGAATGTCCTTGTCCTGTTTCATGAGTACCATCCTCTCTAAAAAAAAGAGGTTCCTGACCGAGTGGGGATCTTGGTGGCCAGGAACCTCTGCAGGTGAGTCGAGACCCGTAAGTCTCTTACGGCGAATATTCTATTCAAAAACACCCATCCGTCAATCTTTTGCTATGGAATTTTAACCGGGTTATTTTAGCGGGATTATTACGAGGCTAACCAATAATACACAGGGCAAGAGAACGGGACAGTCACGGTGAAAAATGACCATTCCAAACTACGGTTTATGGTCTCACCCCTAAAAAACACCCCCCACGGTGACCGGCGAATCGCCAAATCCATCGATCCGCCGAATCAACCGTCCACAAACTCGATCCCAAGCCCTAACTGCTCTTTTCGCAATTCCTTGCGCCGGATCATCCCCTTCAGGTGATATTCATCCGGAAAGTTAGCGCTCGGGAAAACATACATCTCGACGGGCACACCCTCCACGGAATCAAGCGCGTTAATGGTGTACGCTGTTTCCAAGTCAAGATATTCCGCAAAAAGCCCACCCTCGCTAATGTTAGTCGCGATTGCCCGGGTCGTGATCTTCTGACCCTGAAAAGGCATCAGAGTAATTTCGAGCGGAATCGCAACGTGCATTCGATGGCTACGCCGTTGTTCAAACTGGTAACCGATAGAATCCTGTGGCCGGAGCGTTTCCCTGGCGGGAATTTTCTTGTCGACAGATTTATCAAACAAGAACGATCCGAAACTTTCCGCCACAGACTTTTCATCGTTGCAAATATCCACTTTCGACGGCAAATAGGTTTCTCCAATACACTGCACAATATCCTCCGACGCCCCGTAAATCACGCTTTGCTTGGGCCGTAAACAGACCGTTAAAATCCTCCTTAGCCCAATCGCGTCTAACGTTCCCGACCGCTGAAAGTTCAAAATAATTCTTTGCAATCGGTGACGGCGGATACTCTTCTGGATTTTCCAGGACACATCCTGCACCGTCTCAAAAGCCGGCTCCCCTTTCAGGTCAAACACCGAAACTCCCGCTATTTCTCTCGTGCTATAGTGAAACTTGGCCATGTCAAATTTTCCTCTTCCGCGAACGGTCAGCCCTCCTCAGATTTTTATGGAGTTCGGGATACATGTACCCGCAAAAAAATTCACCCCGAATCACCCAAGGAAGGATGTGAGGCCCCCCTTTCCCGCTTAGTTTTATTCCCCTTTCCTCATCCGTCATCATCCTGCCCTCCTATTTCAGAGCCATAATCCAGGCTAAAAAGCTTCGTCCGATACCCTGCCAAAACTATATATCATTTAAATCTATTTGTCAACTTATTATCAATATTTTATATGAATAGATAATCCTTATAGCATTTAATAACATATATATTACTTTTTATAGCAATAAATACCTNNCAAAACCCACCGGACGAGGCTTGTAGTAGAAGGCATCTTTGGGAAGGTAAACTTGATCAACCTTGGCATCTGGGAAATTGTGCGGGTACTGATAACCGACACCGTGCCCCATCTTTTTAGCGCCTTTATAGTGAGCGTCCCGGAGATGGGTCGGCACGCTTTCAGCCTTTTGGTTTTTCACATCGTCAAGGGCTGAATCGATCGCCATGATACTCGAATTACTTTTGGGGGCTAACGCGAGGTAGGATACCAACTGAGACAGGATAATTCTTCCTTCGGGCATTCCCACGAATTCAAGGGCCTGCATCGCGCTTGATGTCAGAACCAGCGCCTGGGGGTCCGCGTTCCCAATGTCCTCGCTGGAAAAGATCAAGAGCCGTCGAACGATAAAACGGGGATCCTCCCCCGCGTAAATCATCTTGGCAAGCCAGTAAATTGCCGCGTTAACATCCGATCCCCGAAGACTTTTGATGAAGGCGCTGATCGTGTCGTAGTGATAATCCCCGTCCTTGTCGTAGAGANNCCGTGTCGTAGTGAAAATCTCCGTCCCAGTCGTACTGGACCATCCGCTTCTGGCAGGATTCTTCCGCGACTTTCAGGTCAAAAAGAATTTTACCTTCAGAATCCGGCGGCGTCGTCAGCGCGCCCACCTCCAGCGCGTTGAGGGCCCGGCGCGCGTCACCGGAGGCCTGTTTCGCAAGGTGCGCTTTCGCTTCCCGCGTCAGCACGATCGAAAGTTTGCCTAAACCGCGATCCGTATCCCGAATGGCACAATCCATGATGGCGATAATATCGTTTTCCTCGAGCGTTTTGAGTTCACACACCAGAGACCGGGACAGCAACGGGCCACGAATAGAGAATGACGGATTTTCGGTCGTGGCCCCGACCAGAATAATGCTCCCCAGTTCAACGTCCGGCATTAAAATATCCTGCTGAGCCTTGTTAAACCGATGGATTTCATCCACAAAAAGAACGGTTCTTTGTCCGGAGCGACGAAGGAGACGGCGGGCATTATCCTGAATTTGGCGCATTTCCGCGACATTACTCAGGACGGCGTTGATTGAGACAAAATTCGCGGACGTCATGCGGGAAATAACAAGCGCAAGGGTCGTCTTTCCCGTTCCGGGCGGGCCGTAGAGAATCAGCGAAGTC
>DCTJ01000100.1:45624-52573 GCA_002329545.1 Candidatus Omnitrophica bacterium UBA1443 | reverse complement strand
AACAACATAAAAAAAGCAAAAGCCGGGCGATGTTCAATAACGGTATGCCCCGGGCTTCTTACCGCTCCCATGATCATCTCAAGCGCGACGACGAAAATAAAAAAACCCACTCCGGTCATGGCCCTCTCGAAAAAATACTGGGAGAACTTTTTAAGATCCACTTTCGAGTCTCGCTTCTCTTTTCTGTCCCGAAGAAAATCAATGGGAAACAGAAAAAAAACACTGAGAATCCAAAAAGGCGGCAACGCCGCCGACTGCCAAAAAAACTGCGCCAAAAGGGCCAGAGCGAATAAAAAAACCTGGGCTCCCGCGCCGGCCGGAAAAAGACGGTTCGAAAACCAGAAGGCCGCGAGCATCAGCCAGTAAATCACAACGATAAAGCCTGCCACTCGCCAGGTATCAATTTGCTCTCCCGAATAAAGCAGAAACGGCAGACACGCCAAAATCATTCTTGAGAGAAAACTTTCGGGCATCTTCATCGGGCGAAAACCTGTTTCATTTGAGCGGACTTTTCCGGGCAACTTGTCATTTCCCGGGCCTGAAAAAACAACGCTACCATACCGAAAAGTACGGCTATCAGAAAAAACCATTGAAATGTTTTAGCGGCTTTTTTTCTCATCTTTTGTTTCCCAGTCTCGGCCGCGCTCCAAACGACCCCGGCATCTCACCTGTGTTTGACGCGTATCGCCTGGGTCTCACCCAGTGGTCAATCCAGGGAACCGCCGCGTTCATCATGAGGATCGCATAACAGATGGCCGTAACAGCGGGGTATTTCATTCCGAGACACACCCCCAAGCACGCCGCCAGGATCGCAAACCAGTTTGTCCCCCGGCGTGTCAACGGGAGCGTAACAGTATCCGTGATTAAAAAATAACCGGCAAAAACGGCGATTCCGGCCACCCTTAAAAGATCCTGCCCACCCGTAACCCACGCGCCCAGAATCATCGCCCCGACAAAATAAAGGGGCGTTTCGAAATAAATCTTTTTTTGAATAGCAAGAAGAAACGCGCTCAGGAGGATGGCTGAAAGGAAGATCGGTTCTCCAGCGTATTGAAAAAACTCCGGANNCTCCGGAGATTTTATTCCCCCGGCAAATGTGAGATCCAGAAAAACTCGCGCGAACACGGCAGGTTGAAACAGTCGCCCCCCCAAACCGCCAAAACATTCCTTGATCACAAGGGCCGCGACAAAGGTCGCCACCAGAACCAGTAGCGCCGGACAATGCGACGGAAGGAGGACAGCGAGCGTCACGCCGGTCAAAACCGCGTCACCATTCTGAAGGGAGCTTTTCTTCCGGAAAAATCCGGCATTCAGCCACTCAAATCCCGCCACACCCAACACGGAAACGGTCAGCACCTTCAAAAAACCCGCCCCGCTCGTTCCCAGTACCACCACAAGCACCGGCAAAAGGGCGGCGCTCTTAAGCCAGAACCTTTTGGCAACCGAGTCTCCAGAGGAGATGTGGGGGGCTGGGGATTCAAGATAAACTCCCGGCGCACTCATCGCGAGGTGCTCCTTTCCGTTCTGACTTGACGAATCAACTCAAGCATCGGCCTGTGAGAAGGACAGACAAAACTGCAGACACCACACTCAATACATTCATCCGCCCCCCATTTTGTCGCCGTTTCAAATTCCCCATTTTCGACGGCGAGAGTAATCATGGCCGGAGACAAAAATACGGGGCAGGAATCCACGCACCGGTTGCATCGTATGCACGGCTCGGGAGTTTTTTCCCCCGCGATTTCTTTCGGTAGCGCCAAAATCGCGGAAGTATCCGCGGTGATTACGGTATCCGCGCTAGCCTGCGCCATACCACACATGGGCCCCCCCGCAATTAACCGGGCGGGTTCACGAAGCAGTCCCTTACAAAGTTGAATAGCCGTCTGGAAGGTTGTCCCGATGGGAAGCCAGAGGTTCTTGGGCTCGGCAACGCATTCTCCACCAACAGTGACAATGCGTTCAAAAAACGGTTTTTGAAGAAAGACGGCCTCATAAACCGCGAACGCCGTGGACGCGTTAAACACGGGACTATCTTCCGGTATCTCGCATGGCAGAAAATGGTCCTGCCCCGCGGGATAAATCGCTTTCACGCTTCGCGTTTCAAACCAGTGCCATTTTAAAAAATAGATTTTGCTCTTAACCAGTTCAAAAAGTTCGCGTTCAACATCCTCGACGACAAAAATCACCTTTTCGGCGCCGATGGCTTTGCGAAGAATGTCGGCGCCCTTTAACACTTCCAACAGGTGTTTGGTGATTAATGCCTGTTCAGCGCACACGTAAGGTTCGGGCTCACATCCGTTGATGACAAGCGCTTGTCCGCTAGCTCTTTTCAGGCCTGAAGATGCCGGCCTTCCAGGGTCATAACCCGTAGCGATTCCGCAATTGCGGATCATTTCCACTAATTCCGCTCGCGAAAGATCGTCCACTTCTTTTCTCGGTTCGGCCGGACGAAGGGGGGGGTGTTTAAAATCATCCTCCGAAGCAATCGCGATACAGGACTGCCTGGATCCGTCGGGCATTTTTTTTTCAACCACTCCTTCTACCCTGCCCGCGAGCCCGGAAAAAACAGACACCCCTTCACACCGGTCTAACGCAGCGATCTTCGCGCCTTTTTCAACTCGATCCCCAGTTTTTACACAGGGAACGGCCGCCGATCCGGTTTTGTACGACATGGGGACAAAAACTTTTTTGACAAGGAAAGGACGCTTGAGGCCGTTAAGGAGGATGGATTCTTTTTTCCGTTCAAGACGGATACCTCGAGGCAAAGTTCTGCTCCTTTCAGTTTAAGCTTTGTGAAGAGATCTCGGAAAGGCCTCGCCTAAAATTTTATCCACCTGGATGCGCTCCCGGAAAACTTCCTTAAGTTTCCCGAATTTACAACTTTCAGTCTGCAGATCGTCAATTTCGGGAAGGCTTCCAAGAATGGGCACACCAGAAAGGTCGTGTACCACTTTCGGGTTGGTCAATTCAGCAAGGGAGTAATTAGCCACCGAAACCCTGTTAAAAATAATTCCTTTGATCTCAAGTCCACGAACCGTCGCCGCGTCCAGCGTCAGAAGCGTGTGGTTAATGGCTCCCAATCCGGCGGAGCTGACAACGATCAGGGGAAGTTTCATGTCCCGGATAAGGTTGGCCACGTAATAATCCTTCTTGATGGGAACCATCAATCCTCCAATCCCTTCCACGATCATATAATCATAATGGCTTCCAAGCTCACGGTAGCTTTTGAGAATATGGTCAACGTTTATCTCTTTTTTTTCCAGCATCGCGGCAACATTTGGGGAAAGAGGGTTGCGAAACCGGGACGGGCTATGGAGCGGAGGAAACTGCCCTTCAGCGGCCTCCATCAAAAAAGCGGCGTCCTGAGATACCAGACGGTCTTCCTGACCGTAACAGCCGGTGGCAATAGGTTTCATGATTCCAACTTTGATCCCTCGGTCCCGTAAGCAAAGGGCCAGACCCGCCGAGACGATCGTTTTCCCAACTTCCGTATCGGTTCCTGTAATGAATATTCCGGCCTTCACCACTCAACTCCAGAGCAAAAAACCACAAGACCCCGCGGCAGAAAAAACCCTTTTCGTGCGGCGCATAATATGTGGTGTGTGTTTTGCATTATGAATTATTCCTCGGTCACTTCCTTAATTGCTTGGTATGTTATATCAAGCAGTTTGTTGATCTCTTTTATCGTCATCGCCAAAGGAGGCATGAGAACAATCACCGACCCGAGGGGTCGCAAAATGGCTCCTTTTTTTCGCGCGCATTCAATCACGCGGACACCAATCTTTTCCCGCGGGTCAAAGAGTTCACGCGTCCCCCTGTCTTTGACCAGTTCAATCCCGACCATGATCCCAACTTGCCGAATATCGCCAACGGCTTTTAATTGATAAAAACTTTTCAGCCGGCTTTTCATCAAACTAATTTTCGGTTGAAGCTTCGCGAGAGTCTTGTTTTTTTTGAAAAGGTCCAAGGTCGCGATCGCCGCCGCGCACGCAAGCGGATTTGCCGTGTAGGTATGCCCGTGAAAAAAAGTCTTAAACTCCTCATAGCGTCCGAGAAAAGCCTGATAAATTTCCTCGGTCGTCAACGTCGCGGCAAGCGGCAAATACCCGCCAGTCATCCCCTTCGCGATGGTCATCAAATCAGGCGTTACATTTTCGTGCTCCGCCGCGAACATTTTTCCGGTTCGCCCAAATCCCGTGGCCACTTCGTCAAAAATCAGGAGCGTATTATACTTTCGTGTCAATTCTCTCACGCGAGAAATATACCCCTTGGGCTGGTCGATCATCCCCGCCGCCGCCTGCATTAGCGGCTCCATGACAAAAGCGGCCAAATCTTCGTGGTATGTCCGTAAAACCTTTTCCATCACCGCCAAAGATTCGGTTTTTACTTTTTCAGGATCCTCTCCCGAGGGCCACCTGTACCGGTAAGGCGACGGGATAGCGATCGTTTCAAAAAGAAGCGGGTGGTAAATTTGATGAAACAGGTCAATCCCGCCAACGCTCACGGAACCGATCGTGTCCCCGTGATAAGCGTTGGTGAGTTTGGCGAATTTTTTCTTTCGGGGCTGTCCTTTCTGCTGCCAATACTGGTAAGCCATTTTGAGAGCGATCTCGACCGCTTCAGATCCGGAATCCGAGAAGAAAACGCGATTCAAACGCCCTTGTCGCTCTTTCGCCACACCGGATTTAGGTTTCGGAGCCAAGGCGACCAGTTTCTCAGCTAGTTCGATCGCTGAAGGATGGGTAAGCCCAAGAAAAGTCGTGTGCGCGATTTTCCCCAGCTGTTTTTTGATAGCGCTATCGATTTCGGGGACGCGATGCCCAAACACGTTACACCAAAGCGACGAAACCCCGTCGAGGTACCGGCGACCTTCGGTATCAATCAGGCAACACC
Source organism: Candidatus Omnitrophica bacterium UBA1443 (assembly GCA_002329545.1). Taxonomy (GTDB): domain Bacteria; phylum Omnitrophota; class Omnitrophia; order Omnitrophales; family Aquincolibacteriaceae; genus UBA1443. The sequence goes on along the minus strand of DCTJ01000100.1, from coordinate 47,680 downwards.
CCTCTCCCCTCTCAATAACCGGAAAATCTTCCTCTTGCCATTCCTGCATCTGCGTAAACGGATGCCAGATCCACTGCCTGTCTTTAGCCATCAATTGTCGCGTGTTCATAGACCGTTATTTTAACCTGAATTTCTCCTGTCGAGTATGAGAAATATCGTTTGAGACCAACAACAGGTGTCGCCTCATCGCTTTCCAGAAATAAAAGAAGCAACAGAAATAGGAGTGGTTTCAAAAGTTATTCATAACGAAGAGCTGTGATCGGATTCAGGCTGGCGGCCTGCTTGGCGGGCCATAGGCCAAACACGATTCCCACCCCCGCCGAAAAAATAAACGCGAGAAAAAGCGACCCGGGCGTGATAATCATCTTCCATTGGGCCAGCATGGCGATTTGCCAGGAAATGAGTCCGGCCAGCGCGATTCCGGCCAACCCTCCGAGAAACGTGATGAGAACCGATTCCACGAGAAACTGAATAAGAATATCCCGGGACGTCGCGCCAAGCGCTTTTCTTAACCCGATTTCTCGAGTCCTTTCTTTCACCGACACCAGCATGATGTTCATAATTCCAATCCCCCCCACGATCAACGAGATCGCGGCAACACTTCCCAGCAAAATGGCAAAAGTTTTGGTGGTACTCTTGAGCGCTTCCTGGATATCGGCAAAATTCCGGATGTTAAAGCTGTCATAACGGTCCGGCGTCAGGCGATGGCGCCGAATGATCAGTTCGTTGATCTCATCCTGCGCGGCGGGCATCTGCTCCGTCTCGGTAATTTCAACGTCAATCTGGTCCAGATAATCTTTTCCCATCAGCCGACGCATGGCCGTAATAAGGGGAATCACCACCAGGTCATCCCGGTCACGAAACGCGTCAGCCCCGAGCGATGGCAAAATCCCGATGACCTGGAAACTCACCCGGTTAATCTTGATGGTTTTCCCGATCGGCTCTTCGTCCCCAAAAAGAACTTTCTGGATCGTGGGTCCGATCACGACGACCCGGGAACGCGACAAGTTTTCCTCATGCGTAAAAAACCGCCCCGCGACAGGCTCCTGGTTTCTCATAGCCGCGTATTCCGGGGCGGTTCCCATCACGCGGGTACTCCAGTTTTTATCCTGAAAAACCAGCTGTCCAGACCCCATCACCTGCGCGCCCACTCGCTTGACTGAATAGACTTTTTGAATGGCCTGCGCGTCTTCCAGTTTTAGACGTGTCGCGGCTCCCGCCTCCAGGCTGGCTCCGCGAACTTTAACCGACCCGGGACGGACCGTCAAAAGGTTCGACCCCATTCGGGCCAGGTCTTCCTTGATGGCTTCACCCGCTCCCCGCCCCAAGGCCAGCATCGTGACAACACAAGCGACCCCAATCAAGACTCCCAGCATGGAAAGAAAAGATCTCAGCTTATGGCTGACGATGACGCGTTTCGCCTGCCGGAAATGTTCCGAACATTCCGCATAGCTGTATTTTTTCTTTTTTGAAAGCCCGCCCTGTTTAAAAATATCCTTCTGTAACATCGGCCCGGCTTTTTTGTCGCTCCGGGTTTTATCTTCCACGATTTTCCCGTCTTGCATCCGGATCACGCGTTCCGCCAGTTTTCCAACCTCTTCATCATGGGTGACCAAAATAACGGTCATCCCCTGCCCGTGAAGCTCCTTAAAAATCTCGAGTATTTCCTTTCCCGATTTGGAATCAAGATTGCCGGTCGGCTCATCCGCGAGAATCNNATAGCAACCCGTTGCTGCTGTCCCCCGGAAAGCTCGTTAGAACGATGTTTCATCCGGTGCGACAATCCCACTTTCTCGAGCATTTCCCGGGCCCGCGCAAGATCGTTTGCGCGGTCTTCCGAGTAAAGAAGCGGGAGGCTGACGTTTTCAATCGCGCTTGCCCGCGCCATCAGATTAAATTGTTGAAACACAAATCCAATGACGCGATTACGCAAGAAGGCGTATTCCTCTTCCTGGAGCCTAGAAGTGTCTTTCCCCATCAACCGGATTGTTCCGCTATCGGGACGATCCAAAAATCCGAGAAGGTGCATGAGCGTGGATTTACCGGAACCTGACGG
>DCTJ01000100.1:0-45596 GCA_002329545.1 Candidatus Omnitrophica bacterium UBA1443 | reverse complement strand
TTGTAGCTTTTGGAAATCCGGTCGATGGCTAGCAGGCTCATGATCGTTTTTGTGATCCGCCCGACCGAGAGGATGAAGATGGGCTGAGCGGATTACCGTTTTTTTCCTGCCGCTTCCTTACAATGGCAATCTCCTGTCCTTCTTTCAAACCTTCCCCGATTTCGGTCATACGTCCGTCCGTTTCGCCTATCTTGACCGCTACCGGTTCCGGCTTTCCTCCGAATCCTTTCCGGTAAACCGCGACGCTCGCCCCGGACGGATTGGGAAACTCCTTGGGCCACGCCGTCAACGCTTCGGAGGGAACCAGCAGAACGTCCTTTCTTTCTTTGACAGTGAATGTCACGCTGGCCGACATCCCGCTACGAAAAGATGGTGGCTCTTCTTCCGGAACCACATCGATCGCGTAAATGTTGACGTTGTTTTCGAGACGGCTTTCAAACGCGATATGATCCACTCTCCCGGTAATCTTTTCGCTCCGGTAGGCGTCCAGTATGATCTCAGCGGGCTNNGCCCAAGGCTGATGAGCGCGAGATCTGTCTCATCCACCAGGGATTCCACAAAGAGACGGTCCGAAAGGACCAGAACAGGATCCGCGGTCGTCACTGTCTGTCCGGGCTCAACGGAACGGACAATGATAGTTCCGTCAAGCGGCGCAAGGAGCGGCGCGGGGCGGTAGGCTTCTTCCCACCGTCTCACCGCCTCCCCTCCCCGGGAACGTGCCGCGTCAAGTAAAGCAGCCCGCTCAATCGAACTCATTCGAGCTAACACTTGCCCCTGGGTCACCTCATCACCCTCGCGCACCAACACCTCGTCAATTCGTCCCGCGATCGGCGCCTTGATTTCGACCCGGTTGTAAGGCTTCACCGTTCCGGTCGCGGTCACGGTCAGAGATAAATTCCCCCGCGTTGTTTTCTCGATACGAACCACCTGCAGGTCGCTTCCCGGAGCTCCGCATGACGAAAAAATTTTCGCTCCCAATAAAATTCCGGTGATCACGCTCGCGACCTTTGCCGACCGCGGCAAGTTACTGATTTTGAATTTCATCGTACGCCTCCTCGAGCGTGACGCCCCGGATTTTTGCCCACTGGGATTGCTGAATGAAAACGTTGGCGAGACTTTCGACATACTCTTTTTCGGCGTTGGCGTTCTCCTGTTCCGCCGTATCAAAGTCCAGAAAGTTCACCAAACCTGTCGCATATTCCGTACGAATGATTTCAGCTCTTTCCCTCGCGGCTTCCAGGAATTTCTTTCGGACCTGTACCACTTCTACCGCGTCAATGAAAGGCGCGCGTGCCGCGGCCAGTTGCGCAACGGTTTCGTCACGGGCGCTACGAACCGCGTTTTCGGCCGCGTCGTAATCGGCTTTCGCTTTTCGGATGGCCGCCACATTTTTCCCACCCTCAAAAAACGGCATGGTGACACTCACCCCGATCGAGCTTTGATCTTTTAAATGAGACGCCCTGTCTCCCGAGTAACCATATTCATAGGTTCCATCCACCTGTGGCCAGACTGAAGACTGCGCCGACATCATTTCCGCCTTGGCGGATTCGGCAATCTTCAGAAGCCGCAGAACGGAGGGCGTTTCATCGGCGAGGCCCGCGTAATCTTCTTCCGGCAATTTTACAAACTTCATCATTTTTTCAAGATCATCATCCACTCGTAACGGAAGGACAAATTCCCCGCCGCTTTCCCGGGCAAGACGAAGAGCTTCCTTTTCAAGCTGTCGTTCCGTCTGTCTGACGTCAAAAGCCGCTTGCTCCGCGATGGCCTCCGCGCGAAGAGCTGATCCAAGATTTTCCCGGCCGGCTTCGTAACGGAGCCGAACCATTTCCGCGTTTTGTTTTCTTCTTTCGGAAATCAGCCGGTTCGTCTCAAACAGTTTTTCAAGACGGATCACATTGATATAGGATGTTCTCAGCCGATGACAGATGTCCGCGCTCATCTCATTGTACGCGAACCGTTCCGCCTCAAGATCTTTCCGGGCGCCAAGCCACTTTCCTGTTGTTCCTAATCCGTCAAAAAACGACTGTCGGGCGCTAATGTCCAGGCTTAATCGATCCGAGGTCGGGCCACTCGTCGTCCGGGAAGCGCTTTTGTGAACACCTCCATCAACCGCCGGCAAATAATCTCCAAAAGCAATGTCCCGGCTCCTGGCCTTTGATTCCACTCTGGCCCTAGCTTCCCGAAGATCCGGGTTGTTGGCAAGCGCTTGCCGAACCAGGACGGCCCAGGTTACCGCTTTGGGCTCCGACTGTCGCTCAATCTCTGCCTTCGGCAAGTGTACGGTGAGGCATCCGCCCAAAAGAAACGCGACTCCAAGAACTGAAACGTGTTTTTCAAACATGCTCGGCTTTTTCCCGTCCGTTTTCTAACGTCCCTCTTAAATATTCAATATATAGACCCTGAAAAGCCTTCTAAAGTTCCCGTTTTTTTCCGTATCCGTAATTGTGAACGAGGTCTGCCGGACAATTTAAAACCCACAACCACTCTTTGCCCGAGCCGGGTCGGAAAAATCGCCCTTGCCAACAAGGTGACTTCAGGATCGATTCTTCGGATAACCTACAGGTTGAGTTAAAATGATTCTTTGCCGTGGTTGAAGCTTCATCGTTTTGGCGAGCTGATCCCGGTCAATCGTTCCAAGCACCACCGTTGAAAGACCTTCCGAGGCGCAAAAAAGATAAACGTTCTGGCTAACATAGCCCGTATCAGTCGCGCTGTAAAACAAGGCGTCTTCTTCGGAGCCGCCCCGGAACTTTCCAGTGTTCGCGACAAAGATAAGTCCCACCGGCGCATCCTGAACAAAAACCTGTCTTCCGATCCGTGACCGGATATCTTCCGGTATCACCACCGTCAACGCGTGTTCCTTCGCGTCATAAAGATAAAGCGCTTCTTTTTTGGCGACGTAAATTTCGATTTCCTGCGTATTTTTCGCGGAAGGGGAGGTCCTCCGGCCGTCCGGGCGATTCACCCCGTTCGCGGCCCAGAGAAGATTGGAAAGGACTTGCGGCGGTAATTCATCCGGTCGAAATTCCCGTGAACTTTTCCGTTCTGATAACGCTTGCATGAGGGGCTTTCCTCCCTCCGTGTCAGGTGGCAGTAATCTCATATTTGTAACCTCCGCGGTGAAACCAGGGTCTTGAAAAATCGTCGTGAATAAAGACAACATCAGGATAATCAAAAAAAGCCGTTTCATTTTTTCTCAAGCCTCCTTTTTTCCATAACTTTTGAAAGCTTTTAAAAGCGCGCGAATATCAGCTTCCGTATGTGAAGCGCTAACCGTAATGCGAAGCCTTGCTTTTCCCTTGGCGACCGTGGGATGACGTATCGCTGGAATGAAGACTCCCTCTTTCAGAATTGACTGAAAAGCCTCTAACGCGCGCTTTTCATTTCCTATCATTACCGGCAAGATAGCTGACTCAGGTTTCCCCAAAACAAACCCCGCCTCGGACAACCCGACGTGTATTGATCGGATATTATCCCATAACTTTTTCCTCAAGGCCGTTTCTTTTTCAATCACCGAGAGGGATTCCAGGGCCGACGCGCTCAAAACCGGAGGAAGCGCCGTAGTGAAGATAAACGGCCGGGAAAAATTAACCAGATAATCGACGTAAGGGTCATCGGCCGCGACAAATCCGCCCAGTCCGCCGATCGATTTAGAAAGTGTCCCCATAATTATGTCGATCTCTTTTGAGAATTTCTCGGTCGCTCCGTGACCGTGCTTGCCAATCACCCCCATCCCGTGAGCATCATCCACCACAAGCAACGCTTTATATTTTTTCTTAAGCCGGACAAGCTCCTTCAAATCCGCGAGGTCGCCGTCCATGCTGAAAACACTTTCCGTCAGGAGAATTTTTCGCCGCCCCACGGACTTATGGAGAATGGCCTCACATTTTTCATACTTTTTGTGCGGAAAAACCCTCAGTTCCGCCTGGGAGAGCCGAGCTCCGTCCACCAGAGACGCGTGGCAAAGTTTGTCCATAATGATCGTGTCACCTTCCCTGGCAAACGCGGTCAGGATCCCGAGGTTAGCGAGGTATCCTGAACCAAAAACAAGCGCGCGTTCCTTGTTTTTTAACCGCGCTATTTTTTTTTCGAGAGCTTCATGGGCGGTCGTGCTCCCCGAAACAAGCCTTGCGGCCCCGGCACCCACTCCGTATTTTTTCAGGGCCTGTTCCGCGGCCCGGATCACGCGGGGATGCCGGGAAAGTCCCAGATAATCATTCCCGCAAAACAGAGTGATTTTTTCCCCCCGCCATTCCGCATGAATCCCGTCCGAATTCTTCAAAACTCGGATTTGTCGATAGAGGTTATTTTTTTTCAGGTCGCTGAGTTCATCTCTATTTGCTTGTTTCATGTTCAAGTTTGAATCCTCAAATTTTTCGCAGGAGTACTGCCATGGCATGACCGCCAAACCCCATCGAAACCTTGAGTGAGACGGTCATCTTTTTTTCTTTCGCTTTAAGGGGCGAGTAATCCAGATCACAAGCCGGATCTTTCTCTTCAAGATTGAGGGTGGGAGGAATAAAGCTTTCTTTCATTGCCAGCAAAGTTGCCGCGATCTCAAACGCGCCAGTGGCCCCAAGCATGTGTCCGGTCGCCGCCTTGGTTGAACTCATGGGTATCCCATACGCTTCCTCTCCCAGCGCCACCTTCATTTCCGCGGTCTCATACAAATCCCCGTGCGTCGTGCCAGTTCCGTGAAGATTAACATAGTCGATTTCGTGAGGACGGATGGCGGATCGTTCCATCAGGTTTTTAACAGCTCTCGACAATGCGTGATCATCCCGATCGAACAAAATCGCTTGCCTCGAGTCCTGGGCGCAAGCAGATTCCACGATTTCACCGTAAACACGGATTCCCCTCGCGCGCGCACTTTCAAGGGTTTCCAGAAAAAGTACCGCCGCCCCCTCTCCCACCAAAAAACCGTCCCGTCGCTGATCAAAAGGGCGGATCTCCTGTTTCGCGAGCGCTCTCATATTGTTGTAACCCGCTAGCATCAGAGGAACTATGGACGAATCCGCGGCGCCGGCAAGGCAGTATTCCGCCTGGCCTTCCTGAACCATTCGAAAGCCCGCGATCGTCGCGGCGACGCCCGTCGCGCAAGCGGCAATATAACATTTTGCCGGCCCCTTGATCTTCATACGCCGGGCAATCCATTGATCTCCAAAATTAGGAACTGAACTGGTATAGATACGAGCCCCCATAATCGCGCTGGGGTTTTTTAAAAACCGGTCGCGGAACCGGTCCATGGTATGCACTCCGCCCTTGGACGAGCTAATCGAAAGACTCACCACATAAGGATCGACAGAAGCTACGTCAAATTTCGCGTCCTGAACCGCGCTTTCTGCCGCCGCGACCGCATACTGGATAAAAGGATCGAGGATGTGTGTTCCATAGTGACGCGGATTGAAATTTTTGACACGGAAAACAGGCGGAAATTGATATCCAAAGACATCAGAGACAAGCTCATCCTCTTTACCCGAAATCCCGTTTCGGAGGTTTTGAGTTACATCTTCAACTGTATTACCAATGGGCGAGAGAAAACCTATACCTGTCACTACGACGCGTCGTTTCATAAGTGGGATCCATTATAACGGGTGGTCACCAACCGTCCACTTATCTTATAACAAACCAGCTTTCACTAAAAAGCTGGTTTAACCATTTTGTTGAAGTGGACGGGATTCAAAATGGAACACTTGACCCGTCACTCGACTCACAAGATCTGAGGAGAGGTATATCAAAAAATTCGCCGCCTCCACCGGGTCCGCCAAGGTTTCCAAAGGGCTTCGTCCCAGGGCCCGTTGAATCACTTTTTCTGAAAGCGCGGCCGTCAGTCGGGATCTCATAAATCCCGGGTTAACGGCGTTCACCAGGATCTTTTTGGGGCCCAGTTCCCTGGCAAGCGCCAGGGTCATCGCGATCAACCCGCCTTTGGCCGCCGCGTAATTAGACGCCCCCGCAAGACCTTCCGTTCCGGCGCGACTGACAATCATGAAAATTTTGCTTAAAGAAAAATGAGATTTTTTTGTACGGGCGAAGTGCGACCCCTTTTTTTCAAGGAGCGGCAAGAGTTTTTGAGTGAGGTAGAAGGGCGCTTTAAGGTTCGTTGCGAGAACCCGATCCCATTCTTCTTCGGTCATCTTCTCCAAGAGGTGATCTGCCGCTACCGCGGCGTTATGAATCAGAATGTCCAGGGTTTTGTTCTCCCGACAAAAAGCTTCGAGAAAAGAGTCGATCGTTTCGGTCGAAGAAAGATCAGCTTTGTGTTTTTTCGCGCCGATCGTTTCAAGCTCCTTGGCGCGTTCAGCCGCGCTGAAAAACGTAAAATGGATCTCGGCTCCATGAGCTATTGCCTGTTTTACAAAAGCGGTCCCGAGCTCGCTTGTTCCGCCAGTAATCAGAATTTTTTTTCCGGAAAGATATTGATTCAAGGTTTACGCGGTTTGGGCAACGGCCGACTCGCGCTCAACGATATAGCCGGCCCGTTTAAGCAGGGCAAAGTCTTCAGCGATCGGGTTCCCGCAAGTGGTCAGATACCCGCCGACAACAAGTCCGTTCGCGCCACCCTTCAAAGCTTTCTCCAGGAGAAAGATTCCGAGATTGAGCTCTTTACCTCCCGCGAGCTTGATGTTCGCGTGGGGATGGATAAACCGGTAAATCGCGATCATTTTAATCGCCTCGGCCGGGTCAATCGGCGGTTGTCCGGCCAGGGGAGTTCCGGGACGAGGATTCAAAATATTGATTGGGAAACAATGGGGGGCATATTTTTTTAATTCAAAAGCGAGTTTGAGTCTGTCTTCAGGGCTTTCTCCCATCCCAAAAATCCCCCCCGAACAAATTTCCACATCGTTCTTTTTTAAAAAATCGAGCGTTTCCATGCGCTCGTCATACGTGTGCGTAGATACAATCTCAGGATAAAACTCACGGGAGCATTGAAGATTATGATTAAAGCGCCGCAATCCGACTTTTTTCAGCTCCGAGATCTGCTCCTCCGTGAGATTGCCTAAAGAACCGTCAATTCCCAGACCCGTTTCTTCGGAAAGTAGCTGAAAGGTCTTCCGGACTTGATCGAACTCTCCCGCGCTAAGGGTCTCACCGCTTGTGACAACGCAAAAGTTTCGCGCCCCGTTTTCTTCACACCGCTTCGCGGCCTCGACAATTTTTTCCGGACTCATCATGGGATATCGCTGGACTCCGGTGTCATACTTCGCGGATTGGGAACAAAATTTGCAATCTTCACCACAGAGATAGCTTTTGGCGTTGATTAAAGCGCAGAGGTCGGGCTGAGAATTCTTAAAATGGAGCGTCAATTCATGGGCTGAACTACGTAAAAAATCCAGATCGTCAACGGCGCGTATCGCGGCAAGAGAGAGGGCCTCTTGATATGAAATTTCACCTCCGGAAAGAACCTTTTCCTTCAGTTTCTGGATTAACGTTTTCGCGGAACTCGCGCGGGGATCTCGAAACATTGCGGGTCTCTGGCTCTCAGGCCTGGGCAAAAACTTCGCGGGCTACAATTCCTACGACACCCAGCGCGACGGCATTTTCACCGAAGGCCGAGGGGATGATCTTGACCGGCGTCACGGCTTCTTCAACCGACCATTCCTTAACGCTACTCTTTATAGAATCAAGAAGCGGCGCCCCGCAATCTTCAATTCCCCCTCCGATCACGACCACTTCCGGGTTCAGCAGGTTAACGATAAAAGCTACCTTCTTCCCGAGTTCCTGTCCCGCCTGCTCGGCAACTTTCATCGCGAGAGCGTCCTTTTCCTTGATAGCGCGAACAATGTCGCGAAAATGAATTTTTTCGAGATCTCCATGGACGTAATCCTTGATCACCGAGGGTTCACCCTTTTCGATTTGTTCTTTCGCGTGACGAGCCATCCCGATATCCATTTCCCAGCGGCCCAATTGCGTCGCTATCTCTTGCGTGTATTCCTTGCTCGCGTGAATGCTGGTAATCCCGAGTTCACCCGCGGCCCCCGTGGCCCCCCGGTAAATTTCCTCATTGATGAGGATGCCGCATCCCACCCCAGAAAACATGTACACCATGTTCCGGACGTCCCGGTCAAGTCCCAGCCACTTCTCTCCCAAAACAGCCGCGTTGGCGTCGTTTTCAACAAAGGCGGGAATGCCGAGGCGTTTTTCGAAAGTGTCTTTTATTGAAGTGCAAACCGAAATGTCTTTATCGCCAAGGCTTTGGGGCCAGCGAATCGTCCGGCCCCGCTCATCAATAATTCCCGGGATGCCAACTCCCACGCCCACGATTTTGGTTTTGTCAATTTCCGCTTTTTCTATGATTTCGGCGGCAAGATCGATCATCTGCTGGATGACCTTTTCGGAGTTTTCGGGAAGCCTTTCCCTCTTGAGCTCCGTGACAACGTTAATTTCAAGATCCACCAGCACTCCCACCATGCTCATCATGTTGAGTCCAACGCCGACGATATAACCAGCCTTGGGGTTCAGCTCAACCAGTACGGGTTTCCGACCTCCGGTCGACTCATCAAGATCGCCTTCCACCACAAGCCCTTTTTTAATGTAGTGATTAACATAATTGGAAACCGTGACGATATTGAGCTCGGTTAATTTTGAAATGTCGGTCCTCGAAATCGGTCCGTTTTTCCGAATGACCTCAAGAATGCTAAGATTTTTCCTCTCTTTGTCCGTGAGCGCCCGATCTTTAAGCATTTGCTTAATCATCATAAGGTCTCTCCTGTTTTAGGATTTCTCCAGTTTTTCTATTTTTTATAACCCCAGATCTTATCGCTATATAAGTCCGACAAACGCCACTCATTCTAACCTGAAAAAATCCTTTTTTAAACTCTTGTTTTGGCAAAACAAGATTTTTATTTACGATCTTTAAAAAACCTTTCTCCCTCAAAAACGCTCTGGGCTTTTTGGGCGATAGGGTCTTTCATGAAAAAGTTCTGGATTATTCCTTTTTTAAGATAATTCGCGATCGCTATCAGGCTCATGCCCTGATCCAGAGAAAGATACTGATTCGTAACGAGATCATTTTTCAGGTTAATGCTGTCATAAAAACCATATTCTCCGTAAATGTCATAAAGTTCCAGCATTTTTCTAAGATTTTTGACAGCGTCTCCGGGCAAAGTTTCCAGGGCCAGGAGCGCGGCATAGGGGGCGATAATTGCTTTTTCCGGATAACCTTTGGTTCCCAACTTTTTAATCCCGTATTCCCCGTAAAACCATCTTCGTCCATTTGAAACCGCCGCTGGAGAAATACCCCACACAGGATATTCCTTCTCGTTTAAAGCGTAGTCGCGATGGATTTCAGTCGCGACTCTATTGTTCCTCCCGAAACTTTCCGGGGATAACTTGTCTTCAGGAATAATCAGGGTCGGCATCAAAAACTCAAAAAGAGAGCCTCCCCAGCTTGGCACAACCTCTTTGGAATCCACCGTATAATACCCTTGGAAATATTCCACTCCTTCCTTTGTAACCCATTGGCCGGAAGGTTTCTGCGTCTGCCAATCCCAGGCGTCCGGGGCAGTCCTGAAAAGATACCACCAATGCTCTTTCGGAATGTCTCCCTTCCCAATCCCTATGAAGCTGATGATCCTGGCCTCACTGATCATCATCCCGTAGTGATACGGGGTCAACCCTGCGCGTTCCAGGTCGTAGCCAATCGCGATGTGATTCGTATCGGGATCATAAAACTCCTCAAAATTCATTTCCTCGAGGATTTTTGAGGCTCTTTTAGCTTCGGCGCCCGAAAACGCTTGTCGCGTCACTATCAATGCCGCCGCGAGCCACGCATTATCAACGCTGGAAATAAATTTCCGGTTAATGGAAAGCTTGTTGGTTTCGTAAAAATTATAAAAAAAACCCCTCCAGCGCGGCAACTTTTGAAGCGCATCCAGCACAAGATGGGCCCGTTCCTGCGCTGACTCTTTCGAGATGTAACCCAGCTCCCGCGCCGCGACCGTGCAAATAAGGTCCATGGCGATATTGGTCGGCGACGTATAAACTCCCACCATCGGGAAATCGCCTACTTTAATGTGGTCAAGGACGAGGTGATTTTCCTTGTTCGCGGCCTCCTCGAAATAACGCCAGGTGTCTTGCCCTATCGCGTTAAGAAAATCCGAATCCTTGGTCATCGATAAAAGCCGTTGTTTGCCGGACAAGTATTTGACAACCTTCGGAAAATCCTTGATGTTGTCCAGCACGCTTTCAAATCCAACTTCGTTATGGCCAAAAAAGACAATGTCGTCCAGCCAGAGATTCGCCTTGGATCTCTTATGCCGCCCCAACACCGTGATCGATAACCTGTCCAACTGGTCAAAGTCCAGCCCTTTGAAGTACTCGACAGGAAGAATGGCTTCCTGCCATTTTTCCGATTTCGCGCATGTTTCCGTAATGTCTCTCGTTACAGATCGACCTGTCCAATCCGTCAGACTAACCCGAATTCTTCCGTTAAATCCGTGTTTTGGATTGGGCTTCAGCTTGCATTTCATGGCAAGGAACCGAGCCTTGCTCATATCCAGTTTTCCCAGGGATGTGGAAAGGGTGAAGTGTTGACGCGGATCAAGCTCAAACAAGATTTTAAGCGACTGGCCGGGACGCATCTCCCGGCCATCTTCCCGGGAGTGCTCCATGGTAACGCTACGGGCTTTTCCGTTCTCAAGCCGCCAATGATTATGCAGGCGATTTTTCCATTCCTTATAGTTGGCAAAATCGTCTATGACTAAAAACTGGGGAGAGGTAAGAAGAGATTTATTCGGAGGAACGGTGTTATAAATTTTGGTAATTTCCAGTGTTTCATCAGCGCCACACTGAATTCGGCCGCGGGCATTATTCGCGGAGACAGAGGAATCCTCTCTCTGTTCGTTCCTGACCGCCGCGAAAAGGAACGCCGGGATCAACAGGAAAAAACACCCCATAAAAAAAGCGCTTTTCAGAGTTTTGTCCAACTCCAAAAAGCGCTTTCGTTGCGATTGCGTCTGAGTTTCTGTCATCCGATCACAACCTCAACTCGGTGGTTTTGCCCGTCCTGAAAATCCGGAATCAGGTCTCCGGGCTGTTTTTTTCCATCTACTTTCAGTTCTTTGACCCCCTGTCCCTGACCGTTGTTTGTTACCGAAATATGGTAAGTTGTCCCGCGGAAAAGTCTTTTCATTTTAAATCCCGGCCAGGCTTTCGGAATAACGGGGTCTACCCGCAATCCCTTTGAGGTCGGACGGATGCCGAGAAGCCAGTTCAATACCACCACGGCATACCACGCGCCGGATCCAGTGTACCAGGTCCATCCTCCACGACCGTAGTTTGGCGAATCGGGCCCGTCGACGTTCCCCGGGGTCACGTAAGGCTCAGAAAAATAAATCTCGGGCTTCTATCCCCGCAACACCGGATTAAAACTTTTGTAAAGTTCGTAGGCCTGCTCGGCGTTTCGCATAAGGCATTCAGCCTGAATGGCCCAGGTTCCGGCGTGAGTGTAAAGCCCCCCGTTTTCACGAACGGATGGCGCGTAACGCGTAATGTATCCAATGGTGGGATCCGTTTTGTTATATCCCGGCGTCAGAAGCAGGGGTCCGTATTTTTTGTAGAGCCACTTCTTGGCCGACGCCATGGCTGTTTTCGCCCGTTCTGGAGTCGCCGTCCCGCAAATCACGGCCCATGTTTGGGCATTCAGAAAAATTTTTCCGCGCTCACAGTTTTTACTGCCGAGAATCTCACCATTATCTTTCGTGGCGCGCCAGTACCACTCTCCGTCCCAGGCATACTGGTTGATCGCCTCCTTCAATAATTCAGCCCGGCGAAGATAGTCTTTGGCTTTGGCGGTATCGCCTCTTTGTTTCATAAGGGGCGCGATCCTGCTTAAAATTCCGTAAAGAAAATGGCCGAGCCAAATCGTTTCACCTTTCCATTTGTTTCCAACGTGGCTCAACCCATCATTCCAGTCACATTCCCCGATCAGCGGCAATCCCCGGGATGAAAACCTCGAAAGAGCTTTATCAATAGCGCGGAGAAGGTGTTCATAAAGTGGCGCTGAAGTAACCTTTTTTTCGGGATCTTTCGGGTCCGGAAGAAACTTCACGTCAATGTCAAGAATCGCGTGGTCGTCCGTCTCCTCGAGGTAGTTCAGCGTTATAAAATCCAACCAGAGAAGGTCGTCTGAAGAATGAGTGATCGCTCCGATATTCGTTCCGGGGTGCCACCAATGGTAAACGGTTCCGTCGGGGAACTGTTGTTCGGCATGCAAAAGGATTTGTTTTTTAGCGAGTTCCGGGCGAGTTGAAAAAAAGATCTGACAATCCTGCAGTTGGTCGCGGAATCCATAGCCTCCGCTTGATTGATAGTAGGCGCATTTCGCCCAAAGCCTCCCGGAAATCGCCTGATATTTCAGCCACGTGTTGGTCATGAAATTCAACGATTCATCCGGCGTTTCAACCTCGGTCGAGTGAATCAAAGTATCCCAGAAAGCCTTGACCTTGTTGAGTTCACGGTCCGCCATTCCGGGAGTTTGATATTTCTTGATAATTCTTACGGCCTCTTCCCGGGTTGGAGTTGAACCCAGGGTGAAAACGATGGTCTTCGATTGCTTGGGCCCGAGCGTAACATCCACCTGAAGGCTCGCGGCCGCGTCTCCCCACTTCCCTTCGGAGTTCCTGCATTTTCCGGCCTCCACGGCCGCGGGCGCATGCTGTTCGCCGTAACGTCCAAGAAAGGCTTCTTTATCCCCGTCGTAAGCCACGGGCTTGGGAAACGCGCCATGAAATCCCCGGAGGGGCTTTTCGGTCATACCGGTCGATATATATCCCGGAACAAGAGGGGCGCGCTTTTCGCCGTAAAGACATCCGTTTTTTTTATCGATCCAAACTTCAATAAAGGTCTTATGAAATTCGCGATGGGTATCCGCGGNNCAGTCAAAATAGGAAAAAACACTCAGGCGGCGTTTTTTTGCCGTCTCGTTGGTAAGAACTATTTTCCAGACCTCAACAGGTTCAGTCATGTCCACGAAGAGTGTCTTCTCAAATTTGATACCATTCTTCTTCGTTGTGGTGACGGTATAGCCCTGTCCATGACGCACTTCAAAAAAATCATACTTCGTCATGCACGGCTTCCAGGTACCCGACCAGTATTTCCCGTTGTCTTTGTCACGAAGAAAAATATATTTCCCCCAGTTGTCGCGTATCAGATCCTGGTCCCATCGGGTGATGCGGGACAGATTTGAGTTGCCCCGCCACGAAAACCCCGATCCGGTTTGAGTTTCAATGGTGCCGTAGTCCCCGTTTGAAATCACGTTCACCCAGGGACGCGGCGTATCCGGACGGGTGATGACATATTCCCTTCCATCCGCCGTGAAATAACCATAGGAGGATTTAAACTTTTGCTGCTCCTTTGTTGTCTTTTGGCTTAAGGCGACACGTTTCTTTTTTGATTTTTTTTGACTCATAGGGGAAGATCGCTCCTTTAACGCTAGATCGAATCCGTCAATGATTAGGAATTCAGCAGTTGATTGATTTCGGCCGTTACTTCTTTAACAACCTGCTCCGCGCGTTTTTTTCCGTTAAAAACTGTTTCGAGCTTTGGCTTCAAAATTTTTTCCTCAATCTCTCGCCACTGGGGATGAAAGGGACTGAAGACCACGTGCTGAACCGCGTCATTCAGCATTTTTTTGTTCGCGGGAGGCTGGGGGTCTTTGGCAAAAGCTAAACCGCCGGCCACTTCCTTTCTGGCCGGTTGCGCGAGGCCACGCTTCGCGAAAAGCTCCTGTCCTTTAGGCCCCGTCAGCGCTTTAATGACCTCCCACGCTTCCTTCTTGTTTTTGGATGATTTCAGGATGCAGTAGCCTGTCCCGCCTGTCCCAAACGCCCGCTTTCCTTCGGCGTTTTTGGGAAACATCACGACATCCCAGCTGATGTTGTAATTCCTAAAAAGAGGTGTCTCCCAAATACCGGAAAGAAACATCGCGATCCGGTCGTTCGCAAACATTCGATCCGCCCCCATGCCAAAATTCATAAAGGCTACCGGTGTCGGCATCGCCCCATAAAGATTGCTCATGTCCGCATAAAACTGAAGCCCTTCTATAGTTTTAGGATCGTCCAGAAGCGTTCGGGTAGGATTTTTCACGTCATCAACCAATGCCCCCCCGTTCCCGTAGACAAAATTCTGCCAGGCCCAACCGTAAAACCCGTACTGGGTCACCCGGCCACTTTCATCTTTTTTGGTCAGTTCCCGCGAAAGCCTCAAAAGATCATTCCAATTCCAGTCATCTGTGGGATAAGGGATTCCGGCGGCATCAAAAAGTTTTTTATTGTAATAGACACAGGCAAACGGCGCGATATCGCGCGGCAGGGCCAAAAGTTTTCCGTCGTAGGTAAATCGATCGATAATCTGGGGGAAAAAATCCTCTTTTTTAAAACCGGCGGTGTCTTCCTCCATATAAGGGGTCAGGTCTTCAAGGACGCCTTTCGACGCGAACGTCACGAAATAGTCCACCTCGGTCGCGATAATGTCGGGAGCCGCTCCGCCGGCGATCCGGGTTAAAATTTTACTGGTATAACCCGTGTAGGGCGTGTGTTCAAACACAATCTTGATGGTGGGATGCTCGGCGTGCCAGTCGGAAAGAGCTTGGGTAATAATGTCAATTTCTTCCGGTGTTCCCCAAAAGCTTACCTTGACCGGTATTTTTCCATCTCCGGAAAGTTCAGCGCCACAGCCGACCAAAAAAAAGCTTGTTAAAAGGATGGAATAAACGAATAAACTTTTCACCCATCTTTTGTTCATGTCGGCGGTTCCGGATTGAGGTTTTGTTTTGGTAATCGGAAAAACTGACGCGTTTCGCGGATTATAACATGGTCTTTTTTGAAGTCAACGATCAGCCCCTGTCTTTTTACCCGTTGGGAGCAAGATTTATTTTTTGGAGAATTCGGTCCAGATCATCAAGGGACGAGTAATGTATCTCGATACGTCCTTCTTTTTGATTTTTTCGCGGATAAATTTTAACCTGCGCTCCCAAATGATGAACCAAGCGATTCTCCAAATCCACGATCTCCGGACTTAGATGCCTTGCGGTCTTTGCTTTGCGTTTGTGCGCGTTGCTTCGATTGACCATTAATTCGACCTGGCGAACCGAAAGATTTCCTTCGACAATTCGCTTGGCCATTTGCCGTTGATGCTCCGGGGTTAAAAGCCCTAATAAGGCGCGGGCGTGCCCGGCAGATAGTTGTCCGGTCACTATATAGGTTTTAACTTCCTCGGGAAGTCTCAGCAAGCGTATCGTATTAGTTACCGTGGTTCGGTTTTTTCCCACTCGTTTGGCGACATCTTCCTGTGAGAGAGCTCTCGATTCCATGATCTTTTGGTAAGCTTCTGCTTCTTCAAGAGGATTGAGATCCTGCCTCTGGATATTCTCGATAAGCGCCCATTCCAAAAAATCCTCGGAAGCCACATCCTTAAGAACGGCGGGCACTTGCGTCAATCCACATACCTTTGCCGCGCGGAACCGCCGCTCGCCGCAAATTAACTGATACTGATTCTGTCCCGTCATTTTCACAATGACGGGTTGAAGTATCCCTTTTTCCCGGATTGAATTCGCAAGTTCGTCTATTCCAACCGGATCAAAATGCTGGCGCGGCTGATTTTCGTTCGGAGTGATCTGCTCTACAGGAATTAACCGAAAAGCGCCTTGAGGCGCCGGGGAAACCGCCAGACTTGGGGCGGCTGGCGCGGATGACGTTACATGTGCGGAGGCTGGTATATTTTTTTCCATCTCTTTCCCTTGTACATAACTATCAGGGATAAGAGCATTCAATCCTCTTCCAAGTGCCTTTTTCATGAGCTTCTCCTTAATGTTATTTCACTAAATGATTATAAATAAAAGGGTTATGCTTTCTCATCTCCCGGAACAACATTTTCCGAGTGATTATTAACGTTGGCAAGATCTGTGTTTTCCGGGTTTGCGTTTCCCGATTCGTTACTTTGTGGTATTGAACCTTCAAGAACTGGATTCTCAGCACCATCCGTCATTTTTTGTTCTTGTGCTAGTCGAATGCGGTCATCCTCAGTACCAAACCATTTCAAAAATTCGACACCCAATTCCATATACGCCTGCGAGCCCCGGTTATGAGTATCATAAATCACCGCCGGCTTTCCAAAGCTTGGAGCTTCCGACAATTTCACCGACCGGGGAATCACCGAATTAAAAACCTTCTCTTTAAAAAATTCCCGGACTTCGTCAATCACCTGCTTTGTGAGGTTGGTTTGGAAGTTCGCCATTGTAAGTACAACTCCACCAATCATTAGATCGGTGTTAAGCCCTTTTTTCACTAACTCATATGTCTTAAGAAGAGATACAAGTCCCTCGAGGGCATAGTATTCGCACTGAAGCGGTATAATAACGTAATTGCTTGCTGTTAATGCGTTTATGCTTATCAAGCCAAGGGAAGGCGGGCAATCAAGGAATATAAAATCATAATCATTTTTTACTTTTTCGAGTTGCGTCTTGAGAACAAATTCTCTTTTTTCCTGGTTAATCAATTGAATTTCCGCACCTGCAAGATCTGAGTTTGCTGTAATAGCGTAGAGGTTTTTTATCGACGTTTCTTTGATGGCTGATATAGGATCCGAGTTATCCACAAGAAGTTGATATGCTGTGAATTCAGAGTTGTTTTTATCTAACCCTATGCCACTAGTAGTGTTACCTTGAGCATCAAGATCTATTAAAAGGACCTTTTTTCCTCTTCCAGATAGAACTGTTGCTATATTTATGACTGAAGTTGTTTTTCCAACGCCACCTTTTTGATTAAAAAAGGAAAATATAGCGCCCATAAAACCTCCTCCTGTTTCACGTGAAACTATTAATTTTTATTATTTATCGGAATAACGACGAGACAGTTTATATTTCTTTTCGCAAGAACTCAATATTTTTTTGAAGTCACACTTTCTTCTCGATTTCTATACAAGGCATAGAAAAAAGATTGCTGGAGATTTTCGCTTACGAGCGATTTGTTCGAAACAAAACTATTTTACTTTGTGGTTGAATAACAAAAAAATCTATCCATTTCGCATGGGCATGGTTTTATTCACCGAATATAACTCTTGGGTCGCATTGTTTCACGTGAAACAGTAAAAAACATATAGAATTGCAAAACGTTGAAATGTATTGGGTAATAGATTGCCTTTTCGCTAATATGTCAAGTTCTATAGGTGGGTTCTTAAGTGATTGCCTGTGAGCTTTTTCTAATCGCTAGGAATGTTAAAAGATGATGCTTTCACCTAAAACAAACTGATGTCGCTTATAAATTGTAAAACGGAGATTTTCAAAATCAAAGTCTGGAAGTTTTAAGAATTTTTTTTGGCAGCTTTTTCAATGTAAATCGCCAAAAGAGAAATGTCACAGCTTGAAATTCCCGGTATTCGCGCGGCCTGCCCGAGAGATTCCGGTTTTATTTTTTTAAGCTTTTCGCGGGCTTCTCGGCTAATATTGGAGAGATCGTCGTAACAAATCGCTTGGGGGATTTTTCTTTTTTCGATTTTTGTAAATTTTTTTACGTCGCTTATTTGCCGGGAAATATAGCCTTCATATTTAATTTCAGTTTCAACAAAATGCTTCTCGTTTTCTGTTAATTTAGATGTGTGCAACCCTTTCTCTATCAATAACTTATAGCTCATTTCTGGTTTTTTGATCAATTGGTAGGCGGTATCCTGTCCGACCCTTTTTGTGCGAAGTTTTTTTACATCGTCTTTGATTCGTTCGCAACGTTCTAAAAATTTTTGATATTCTTCATTTTTTACGAGCCCTATCTCATACCCCAAACGCATAAGACGCATATCCGCATTATCTTGTCTCAACAAAAGACG
Source organism: Candidatus Omnitrophica bacterium UBA1443 (assembly GCA_002329545.1). Classification (GTDB taxonomy): domain Bacteria; phylum Omnitrophota; class Omnitrophia; order Omnitrophales; family Aquincolibacteriaceae; genus UBA1443. The sequence goes on along the minus strand of DCTJ01000100.1, from coordinate 27,773 downwards.
AAATTCGGCGCGGGACGTAAACATCCGGTAAGGTTCATTTGTTCCGCAGGTCACTAAATCGTCTATCATCACGCCAATGTACGCTTGCGTCCTCGCGAGAGTAAATTCCTCTTCACCGCGAAGTTTTTTGACGACATTGATGCCCGCGATCAACCCTTGTCCAGCCGCTTCCTCATAACCGGACGTACAATTAATTTGCCCAGCCAAAAACAGATTTTTTATTTTTTTGTTTTCAAGACTGTGTTTTTGCTGGGTTGGGGGAGCGGCATCATACTCAATCGCATAGCCAAACCTGAGTATTTCCGCGTTTTCAAGCCCTCGTACTTTATGGAGAGCCGTATCCTGGACGTCTTTGGGGAGGGAGGTTGAAAAACCGTTCACGTAAATTTCATCCGTATCCCGTCCCTCAGGCTCAAGATAGATCTGGTGTCGTTCTTTATCCGCGAATTTAACGATCTTGTCCTCAATGGACGGACAATACCGCGGCCCGATGCCAACGATTCTTCCGGCATAAAGAGGGGAGCGGGTCAAATTTTTCCGGAGTATTTCATGAACCTCGCTGTTCGTATGAGTCAACCAGCAGGACATTTGCTCGACTTCACGATGGGTTGTTCGGTGTGAAAAAAATGGCGGGGGTTCGTCTCCCTTTTGTTCTTCGGTCAGATCCCATCTGATGCTTGCCCGGTGGAGACGTGGCGGGGTGCCGGTCTTAAACCGGACCAGTTCTATGCCATGTCTCATGAGCGAATCCGACAGACCAATCGCTGGAGGCTCCTCACTCCTTCCGCCAGGGTAGTGTTCTTCTCCGATATGAATTAATCCCTGGAGGAAAGTTCCCGTGGTAAGAATAACGTGTTTGCCTGAAAAAGTTTCTCCTGCTTTGGTTCGAACGCCATAGCAGGTTCCGTCCCGGACGAGAATCTCGGTCACTTCTCCCTGTTTCAAGGTTAGGTTTTTTTCAGCCATCAGCGCGCGCAACATGTAGCTTTCGTATTGTTTTTTATCGGCTTGTGCGCGCGGTGCCCAAACCGCCGGTCCTTTCGCCTTGTTGAGCATTCGAAATTGAATCCCTGTGGCATCGATGGCACAACCTATTTCTCCTCCAAGGGCGTCTATTTCACGCACCATGTGTCCTTTCGCCAAACCCCCTATCGCGGGATTGCAGGATAGCCGCGCGATCACTTTTTCATCAAGAGTAATCACAAGGACGGGAAAACCGCATCGGGCGATCGCGAGGGAGGCCTCGACGCCGGCATGGCCAGCGCCAACAACAATGGCGGCAAATTCTCGGGCAGAAGTCATAGTTGGGTTAGGAGTCACCGTTCTGGAGAGGGAAGCGCTGTCATAAAAACCCTGTGCTTCCAAACCCCGAACGAAGGGCTAAGTTTATTGGTCCTCGTGATGCAGGACGATCGCAATCCGGTTGATAAAAACTTGCTGAATAATCGAAAATAAATTTTGCAAGGTCCAGTAAAGCGTGAGACCGGATGGCATGTTGTAGCAAATGAAACCAAAAAAGAGAGGCATGAAATTCATGATATTGGCTTGTTCCGGGGAGGCGCCTGGTTGTTGGGGCATGATCTTCTGATACCAAAGTTGTGATAAGGCCATCAGAATGGGAAGGATGTTGAGAGAGTTCCATCCAAGAAGAGGTAGCGACGCCCGGAATGTTATCAGTCGGTCGGGCGCGGAAAGGTCCGTAATCCATCCGACAAACGGGGCGCCATGTAACTCGATCGCTTCCGGAAGCAGGCGAAACATGGCGATAAAAATCGGAATCTGTATCAACATCGGGAGACAACCCATGACCGGGTTCACCTTGTTTCGCCGATACAACTCCATAAGTTCACGTTGCTGTTTTTGAGGATCGTTCTTGTAATGCTCCTGAATAGCCTTCATTTTCGGCTGAATGATTTGCATCTTCTTCATGTTGGCATAGCTAACATGCGTCAGCGGCGCGAACACAAGCTTGATCAAAAGAGTTAAAAGAACCAACGCCCATCCGAAGTTGTGCGTAAACCCGTAGAAAAATTTCAGGATCGCCAAAAGAATGGTTTTAAAATTACCGAGAAAACCGCGGGAAAAAACCTTTTCAAAATCACAGCCAAACCCCCTCAGCGTCTCGTATCGTTGCGGTCCCGCGTAAATAAGAAAATGCCTCGTGTCTTCCCCCCCGGCAGGGATCACGAGCGACGCCATGCCTATTTCTCCTCTCATCACTTGTTCGTCCGCTCTCGCTTTCCCCGTTTCGATTTTCCATTCCGGCTTGACTAAAAGCGCAAAATATTTTTTGATCATCCCCGCCCAGAGCAAATTGTCCGGCGCCGCGAATCCTTTTTTCTTTAACTTTCCGATATTGGCCGTTTTAATTTTTCCGTTATAGGCCACCGCGTCAAAAAAACCGTAGTTTTTCTGAAAATCCTTTTCGTGGTTCATCCCGTACATGATTGTGAGTGGAAATCGCCTCTCTTCTCCCGCCAGATTTCTGATCCGGACTGAAAGATCCAGGGCGGGTTTATCGGGATTCGGAGTAAATGTTTTTGTCACTTCGTATTGCGCCGGCAATTCATACGTAAACTCAAAAACCTCGCGTCCCGCTCTTCCTCGTCGGTTTAATTTAAAAGGCGTATGGGTCAAGTCAGCTACTTCTCCGGCTATGTTCACGCCAAAGATTCCCGCTTCGCCCACCGGGGCGCTAAAAAACTCTGTCTGCGTCAACGATTCACGTCCCTGTTCACCCTTATAAAACAATCTTGTGACCGTTCCGCCAATGGTAGAAAACTCTATTCTGTAGTGTTGGTTTTCAAAAGGCACCGTCACGGGCTTAACCGCTTGTTTCAGGTAGCTGTTTTCGTCGGCGCTCGGAGGCGCTTCCCCCTGAATCGGCGAATCCGTTACTGGCGCCGGGGCATCCACGCGCGCCGTCTGTGCCTGATTCGGATAAAACCATTTCAGCAATACCGGATAAAAAAGAAGAATTAATAATGAAAAAACAATCGCCTTTAAATAATTTTTGTCCATTGCTTATTCCTTAACCGGGTCATACCCGCCGGGATGAAAGGGGTGACATTTTAAAATTCGAACTACCGAGGCAGCTCCTCCCCGGAGGAGCCCTTTTTTTAGGATGGCTTCTTCCGCGTAATGCGAGCAGGTGGGCGTGAACCGGCAGGCGGGGCCGAAAAACGGCGAGATCACAGCGCGATAGCATTGAAAAATGAAAGCGACAATTATTTTCATAAAGAAATGCCAACTTTTTTGAAGAGAGTTGCCAGATCCTCCCTGATTTCCATCAGCCCGGGCATCGTCGAGGTTTCTTTGGCCTTGATTAAAACGGCAGTTTCGGGATGGATCGAATCCTGGAGAGATCTAAAAACTTCCCGCACACGCCGCTTAATCAGGTTTCTCTTGACCGCCGAAGCCTGTGTTTTTTTATTGACGACAACACCAAGCATAGGTTTTCCGCTTGTTTTTCTCACAAGCAGACTTGCCTCACCCGCCCAAAGATAAAAAAAACGCCCCTTTGAAAACCTACCTTTTTCCACAAGGTTTTTAAAAGCGTCCTGTCCGCGGATTCTTTGCTCCGACGTAAAGCGCTTGGGGTGTTTCAAATCAGACTTGGGTCAGGCGTTTTCTGCCTTTTTTGCGGCGGCGCGCTAACACTTTGCGCCCGTTCTTCGTCCGCTTGCGAGCGAGAAATCCGTGTTTCGTGCGACGTTTTCTTTTGGAGGGCTGATAGGTCCGTTTCATGACAGCGGATTATATTGAATTTCGTATTAATATCCAGCTTTTTATTGTTTTTACTTTTTTTTTCGAGAGATGGATTTTTTTTCTTTTTTTTGTTCTGGACTTTTTTTTCGGGCGGGGTAGAATGCGGCTCCTCTCTCGGAATAATAAGTATTTCTTTTTTCCGGGAGTTTATTTTTTTGTTTTTTGTGTTGTTTATAACCTGTTAATATTTAGTGAATATTTTTTAATAACTTTTTGTATCTCGCTTAGAAATAACGGTTTTTATAATGTTGTTATCTTTATAACCTGTTGATAAGTTTTAACTATGGATCTCTCGAAGAATTCTGTTTCCAACCCTTCTCAAAGTTCAGACTTACAGGACCTTTGGTCCCGAATCACGGCGATTCTGTCCAAGGAGTTAAGTGAGCGATCTTATAAAACATGGTTTGATAATGTTTCGCTTCTTCGTGTAGAAGGTAACACCCTAACTCTCACAGTTCCTGATAGTTATTATGGAAAATGGCTGGAAGATCATTACCAAAATTTAATCCTTGCCGCGGCGGCGGAGGTGCTAGGCAGACAGGTAACTCTTTCTTATAAGGTGGTATCTCCCCAAAACTCTGTTTCTTTAAATCTGCCCGCTAAAGACAAACCTCATAATTTACCTTCTCTCAATTCCAATTATACCTTCGACAATTTTGTGATTGGCCCGGGGAACCGGTTTGCTCATGCTGCTTCTCTCGCGATCACAGATGCTCCCGCCAAACAATACAATCCTTTATTTATTTATGGCCCGACGGGCCTTGGAAAGACGCACCTTTTGCAAGCGATTGCTTATGAAATCAGCCGCCGGTTTCCAGCCTTTAAAATTCTTTATATCTCCAGCGAACAATTCACAAATCAGCTAATCACAGCGATACAAACCCGCTCCACACAACAGTTTAGAGCTAAATATAGAACGCTCGACCTTCTCCTGATTGATGATATTCATTTTATCGCCGGAAGGGACTCAACCCAGGAAGAATTTTTTAATACTTTTAATTCTCTTTATGACGCGCACAAACAAATTGTTGTCACCAGCGACCGCCCCCCTAAAGAAATTCCCGGGTTAGAGGAAAGATTGGTCTCCCGCTTTGGTTGGGGATTAGTGACTGATATTCAACCCCCTGATTTTGAGACACGCGTCGCTATTTTAAAGAAAAAAATAGAAAAGGAAACTGTGGAGGTACCCGATGAAGTTTCTTATTTTATCGCGGGAAAAATTAAATCAAATATTCGTGAGTTAGAGGGGGCTTTAATCCGGGTGGTGGCTTATTGTTCCCTCACGGGCGCAAAACTTGATGTTGTGCTCGCTCAAGATATTCTTAAAGATGCCTTTAAGGAGGAGTCACAGAAGTTTTCTATAGAGGAAATTCAGAAAACTGTCGCGGATTACTTCCAGATTAAAGTCTCGGATCTTCGAGCTAAAAAAAGAACTCTCTCTATTGTGCGTCCGAGACAAATCGCCATGTTTTTAGTAAGAGAACTCACTCATTATTCTTTACCTGAAATTGGGGAATATTTTGGAGGTAAAGATCACACCACAGTACTGCACGCTTGTAATAAAATTACAAAAGAAAAAGAAAAAGATATTGGGTTACGAGGAATATTAGATAAAATACAGAGCTTGTTAAAAAAAGAAGGATGATATCCACAGGATTTTTATTTATATCTTGTTTTATTATAATAATTTAGAAAGATATCCACAATTCAACAAGTACTAGTTCTACAACGGCTATTTTTATTTATTAAAGAATCATAGAGAAAGAAGAAGGAGAGTTAGATATGGATATCAGAATCCCAAAAAATGAATTACTAAAAAAAATTGGTTTGGGAGTAAGTATTGCTGGAGGGAAACCGAGCACTCTCCCTATTCTTAATAATCTTTTATTAGAAACTCAAAAGGATGGAATGTTAAAGATTGTGGCAACAGATATGGAAGTGGGAGTTTCAACTTTACTTCCTGTGGAAATAGGGCAACAAGGAAGTGTTACAGTGCCCGCGAGAAAATTTCATGACATTGTAAAAGAACTTCCCGAGGGTGAGATTAGTCTTTCTGTCACAAAAAATAATACCGTTAATATCAAGAGCGGAAAATCCTTTTTTAAAATCATGGGCCTTGATAAGGAGGATTTTCCAAAACTTCCCGATCCATCTCCTGAACAAGAGGTTGAGTTGGAGCAAAGTATCCTTAAAGAAAGTCTTATTCTTACGTCTTTCGCGATTTCCCATGATGAAACACGGTATGTTTTAAATGGTGTCTTAGTGTCTCTTCAGGAGAATCAAATTCGTTTTATCGCCACAGATGGAAGGCGGCTTGCTTTTTATAAAAAAGACCTTAAGGAGAAAATAGGTAAAAAGATAGACATGATTATCCCTTCAAAAACCATTCATGAATTACTGAAATTACTTGAGTGGGAGGGGAAAGTTAAAATATCACACTCCCAAAACAAGGTAATTTTTAAATTTCAAGATACTTATCTCACATCCAGTTTAATAGAAGGAAATTTCCCTAATTATGAACAAGTCATTCCTAAAGAAGAAAAAACTACCGCGGTCGTTCATTGTGAAGAATTTCTGCAGGCGGTACGGCGCGTGGCGTTATTAACTTCCATTGAATCACCCGCTGTAAAATTTGATTTTATAAAAGGAAAAGTTTTAATATCCGCAAAATCCCCTAATATGGGGGAGGCAAGGGAAGAGATTCCCGCCGAGGTGAGCGGGCAGGAAGTAACAATTGGATTTAATCCAAATTATTTCATCGATCTTTTAAAAAACCTGACGGATGAAAGTATTACCTTCGCTCTCACGGAACCAGATAAACCTGGTCTAGTGAAGGGACGGAATGGATATCTTTATGTTATCATGCCGATGCAACTAAGTTAAGAAGTTAGGGTATTTTCCCGACCGGTTCGGGATGTTTCTTCCAGAGAAAACTTCCTTAAGGGCCACTTAATTAAAAGAGAAAAATGTCGATAAAGCAGTGTGAAATAGAGCGTATTCGAAGCGTTATCCCGTCAGTTATCCGCGGGTTGGAGAACCCTGAAAAAAAAACACGTTCCTTGTTAATTGAAAAATGGCCGGCTATTGCCGGAGGAAAGCTCACTCCGCACACCAGACCACAATTAACTCAAAAAGGCATCCTTTATGTTTATGTAAGTGAAGCAACGATTGCATATGAGATCAGTCAAAAATACCGACACTCTCTTTTGAAACGAACGCAGGCTGTTTTAGGAGAAGACGCGGTTAAAGAGTTAAAAGTACTAGTGGGGAAATAAAATTATGACAAAAGGCGACCAAAGTAAACAAGGTCTTTCGGGCGCGAAATACGACGCCACAAAAATACAGGTGCTTGAGGGGGTTGACGCTGTTCGGAAACGTCCAGCGATGTACATTGGCGACACAACATTGCGTGGTCTCCATCATCTTGTTTATGAAGTGGTGGATAACTCCATTGACGAAGCGTTGGCGGGCTTTGCGTCACGGGTCGACGTGGTGATTAACACGGATGGAAGTTGCGCGATCACCGATGACGGCCGCGGTATCCCGGTTGATATGCATAAAACGCAGAAAAAATCGGCGCTTGAAGTAGTGATGACAACACTCCACGCCGGCGGGAAATTTGATAATAAATCTTACCGCGTGTCCGGAGGGCTTCATGGCGTGGGAGTTTCCTGTACCAACGCCTTGTCGTCCTGGTGTGAAGTTAAAGTACGCCGGGATGGAAAAATTTGGCAACAACGGTATGAAAAAGGGCGTGCCGTATCCAAAGTTATTGAAAAAGGGAAAACCAAAGAACACGGCACGACCGTTGTTTTTCTTCCCGATAAGGAAATTTTTGAAAAAACGGAATTTAGTTTCGACGTGCTTTCCAATCGCCTGCGGGAACTCGCTTATTTAAATAAGGGCGTTCGGGTCACGATCCGCGATGAGCGAAACAAAAAGGAGATCAAAGAGCATGTCTTTATGTACAAGGGGGGTATTTCGGAATTTATCCAGTACATTAACCGGTCCAAAACCCCTCTTCACCGGAAGATTTTTTATGTTGATAAAACCAAGGATGGCGTCGAAGTAGAGGCGGCGCTCCAATACAACGACGGCTACGGAGAAGACGTTTTTTCGTTTGCCAATAACATCAACACCATTGAGGGTGGGACACATTTAAGCGGATTTAAAACTTCTTTGACACGCGCCACGAATCAGTACGCGAAGAGCAAAAACCTCCTTAAAAATCTTGAGGGTGGATTAAGCGGAACGGATCTGACAGAAGGTTTGGCGGCTGTTATCAGTGTCAAGGTCCCGCGTCCCCAATTTGAGGGTCAAACCAAAACAAAACTCGGAAACAGTGAGGTGGAGGGGATTGTTTACTCGGTTCTTTACGAGAGCCTGAGCACTTTTTTCGAAGAAAACCCGCCGGTCGCGAACAAGATTGTTGAAAAGGCCGCGCTGGCCCTCAGGGCTCGCGAAGCGGCCCGGAAAGCCAGGGAGTTGACGCGCCGAAAGGGAGCTCTCGAGTCCGCTTCCTTACCGGGGAAATTGGCTGACTGTTCAGATGAAGATCCCGCGAACAGCGAAATGTATCTTGTGGAAGGAGATTCGGCCGGAGGTTCGGCAAAACAGGGACGCGATCGACGGTTTCAGGCCATCCTTCCTCTCCGAGGAAAAATTATCAACGTCGAGAAAGCGCGAATTGACAAGGTGCTTTCCAACGAAGAAATTCGCACCATTATCACCGCGATCGGGACCGGCATCGAAGATGAGTTTAATATCGAAAAATTAAGGTATCACAAAATTATCCTGATGTGCGACGCCGACGTTGACGGAAGCCACATCCGGACTCTCCTCCTCACGTTTTTTTACCGGAAAATGCGGAAACTGATCGAAAACGGGCATGTTTATATCGCGCAACCGCCCCTTTATAAAATCAAGAGAGGCAAGGACGAGCAATATATCCAAACCGAAGATCAGATGAACGGAATTCTCCTGAATTTTGGTCTTCAGGGAACCCTTCTTAAAAAACACGGGAGCAAGGGAAGCGTCAGCGGGAAAGATCTTCGTGAACTGATGGATCTGGTCCAGGCGATGGAGGATCTCGAACGATCCCTCGCCCGAAAAGGCATTTCGCTTCACAAGTTCGTGGAAAACCAAGATAAAAAGAAAGGATTTCCCACGCACGTGGTCCGGATTTTTGAAAAAAATGAAGACGTGTTCCTTTACTCGGAAAAAGAGGCGACGGCATATACCGAAGAAATAGAAAAAGAATATGTGAAAAAACTGGAGCAAGACAAGAAGGACGACGCAAAGGAAGGAGAGAAAGCAAAGAAAAAGGACGTGAAAAAAGGAAAGAAGGTGAAAGAAGAAGACGCGAAGGAAGACGAAGATGACATTTCCTTCCAAAGCGTTTACGACCTTATCGAAATATTTGAATCGGTTGAATTCGCAAAAGCAAAGAAAAAACTTCAGAAATTCAACATCAATTTTGAAGATTTCGAAGCTGACAAAGAGCCCCTGTTTGAAGTAGTTTTCGAAAAAAATGGTAAAGAGGAAGCCCCAAACCTTCGCAGCGTCCTTTCTAAAATTAAAACGTGGGGCAAAGAGGGGATGACGTTGCAGCGGTACAAAGGTCTTGGAGAAATGGATGCCGAACAGNNCAAAGGTCTTGGAGAAATGAATCCGGAACAATTGTGGAACACAACCATGAACCCGGAAACACGAACCATCCTCAGAGTGACTCTGGAAGACGCGGTTGAAGCGGACGAAATCTTCTCAATCCTTATGGGAGACGCGGTGGAGCCGCGCAGGGCTTTTATTGAGCGGCACGCGAAAGCGGTTAGGAACCTTGATATTTAAAAAGCCCGCCCGGCGAGAAGGGCGGAGCTCACAAAAAAGATGACACAAGACCGCCGCGGGTTTTTAGCGGCGCGGCGATGGAGAGAAAAGTTATGGCGGAAGAAAAAAATCTGTATGCGATGAACGAAAAAATCCTTCTCAGACCGATCGAAGAGGAGATGAAGGATTCTTACATCGACTACTCGATGTCGGTCATTGTGGGGCGCGCGCTTCCGGATGTCCGGGATGGCCTGAAGCCGGTGCATCGACGGATCCTTTTTGCGATGAATGAGCTGGGTCTCGCCCACACCAAGCCGTACAAGAAATCCGCCCGCATTGTTGGAGAAGTGCTCGGCAAATACCATCCACACGGGGACACGGCGGTTTATGATTCCCTGGTACGCATGGCGCAGGACTTTTCTCTCCGGTATCCGCTGGTTCAGGGACAGGGAAACTTCGGATCCATTGACGGAGACAGCGCGGCGGCTATGCGGTACACGGAAGCGCGGCTTGCCAGCGCCGCCGGAGAACTCCTCGCGGATATCGATAAAGAGACCGTTGATTTTGTGCCCAATTTTGATGAATCCCTTTCTGAGCCCGCACTGCTTCCGTCGCGAATTCCCAATTTGCTGGTCAATGGATCCTCAGGGATTGCCGTGGGAATGGCGACCAACATTCCACCGCACAACATGACCGAAGTGGTCAACGCGTGCGTCGCGCTGATTGATAACCCGGACATCACAAACAAAGAACTTTTCAAAATAGTGACGGGCCCGGATTTTCCGACGGGTGGACTCATCGTGGGGCGAGACGGGATCAAGAAGGCTTACGAAACAGGGCGAGGCGCGATTGTCATGCGCGCAAAGGCGGCGATCGAAACGGGGCGGAACAAAAAAGACGCCATTGTCATTACGGAAATCCCCTACCAGGTTAACAAATCTAACCTGATTGAATCGATAGTCCGGCTCGTGGAGGATAAGAGGATCGACGGGATTTCTGATCTTCGCGACGAGTCCGATCGCGATGGTATGCGTGTGGTGATCGAACTGAAAAGGGAAGCGGTACCGCAGGTTGTCCTGAACAACCTGTATAAACACACTCAAATGCAAAGCTCTTTTGGCGTAATCATGCTCGCCTTGGTGGACGGGCAGCCCCGCGTCCTTACGCTCAAGCAGATGCTCGAAAAGTTTATCGAATATCGGGCCGAGGTTATCATTCGCCGGACCCGGTTTGACCTCGATAAAGCGGAAAAGCGCGCCCATATTCTTGAGGGATATAAAAAAGCGATCGCGAACATTGATAAGGTCATCAAGATTATTCGGACGTCAAAAAGTCCGGAGCTTGCCAAAGAAACTTTGATGAAAACGCTGAAGCTTTCGGAAATTCAGGCCAAGGCCATTCTTGAACTTCAACTTCAGCGGCTGACCCAGCTTGAGAGATTAAAAATTGACGAAGAATATCTTGAACTCATCAAAAAAATCGAATATTACCAGTCGGTATTGAAAAGTCGCCGGAAAGTGCTCGACCTGATCAAGGAAGAGTCGCAGGAAATCCTTAAAAAATACGGGGATGAGCGAAGGACTTTAATCGTTGCCGCGGAAGATGATATCGACATTGAGGACCTGATCGCGCAGGAAGATGTGCTTGTCAGTATTTCGCACGCGGGCTATATCAAGCGGATCCCCGTGTCAATGTATCGCCGGCAACACCGCGGCGGAGCGGGCGTCACGGGAGCGGGCGTGCGCGATGACGAGGATTTTATCGAGCACATGTTCATGGCCTCGACCCACGACTATATCCTTTTTTTCACGAACCTGGGGCGAGTGTACTGGCGGAAAGCCTATGATATCCCCCAAGGCTCCAGACAGGCCAAAGGGAAGGCCATCGTTAATTTTCTTTCGCTGAGTCAAAACGAGACCGTTTCAAGTTTTCTCCAGGTCAAGGAGTTTAGCGATAAGCAGTATGCGATCATGGTGACGGCCAAGGGAGTGATCAAAAAGACGAACATGATCGAATATTCAAGGCCGCGCTCCACGGGCGTTAACGCCATCACTCTTCGCGACAAAGATGAGCTTGTGGCGTGCAAAATTACATCGGGGAAAGATGAAATTTTTATGGCGACCCGGGAAGGGAAAGCCATTCGCTTCAAAGAAACGGATGTTCGTGATATGGGTCGCACCGCGACCGGTGTGCGAGGCATGAATCTCGCGAAAACCGACGAGATCGTCGCTGTGGAGGTCGTGGATCCCAAAATGAAAGCGCTGACCATTACTCAAAATGGCTTCGGCAAAAGTACGCCTTTTGTCCAGTATCGTATACAGTCGCGCGGCGGCAAAGGCATCATTAACGTCAAAGTTTCAGAAAAGAACGGAAAGGTTGTCAATGTCCTCACCGTGGCGGACGAAGATGAAATCATTCTGGTCACCAACAACGGTATGGTGGTTCGTTGTCCGGTCAACCAGATTCGGACCTCTGGCCGTAACGCGGTCGGAGTTAAGGTAATGCGATTGCACGACAAAGACAAGATCGCTTCCGCGACACGCGTGGTTGCCAAAGAGGAAGGATCGGGAAAAGACGCGCAACAACTGCCCCTCCTGGACGAGAAAAACGGAAAAAAGTAGAAAACAAAACTCTCTCCCGAAAAACCTTTTCGGGGAGGACGCAGTTTAATCTTCGAAACATGGACGAGCCAATATGCTAGACCTCAAGTTTATCCGTGAAAATCCCGAGATTGTCAAAAAAGGTATTTCTGCCAAAGGGGTGGACTTTGATCTTGACGCCCTGCTGGCGCTGGATTCTCGGCGCCGAAGTCTCCTCAAAGAGGTGGAAGAGCTTAAGGCTCAGCGGAATGAGACCAATAATCAAATAGCCAAACTTAAGAAAGAAGGCAAATCACCAGAAAGCATTATCCAAGGCATGAAGGCGGTCTCCCAAAAAATTAGCCTTTTAGATAGCGAAGTGGGGGAAACATCTCAAAAAATAGATTATTTAGCTCTTGCCATCCCAAATCTGCCAGCTTCTGATGTCCCTGTTGCCAGGGGAGCAGAAGGGAACGTGGTTGTCCGCTCTTGGGGTGAACCCAAGAGTTTCAACTTCAAGCCCAAAGAGCATTTAGAAATAGCTAGCGCTTTGGGATGGGTCAGTATGGAAACAGGAAGCAAAATCTCGGGGGCCGGGTTTCCTGTTTACAAAGGATGGGGCGCCAAACTGGAGCGGTCTCTTATTAGTTTCATGCTGGATATGCACTCCGCCAAACATGGTTATACCGAAGTTTGGCCGCCAGCGATCGTGAATCGAGCGTCCATGAAAGGGACGGGACAAATTCCGAAGATGGAAAGCGACATGTATGCTCTGGTTGCTGACGAAGGGGAAGAAAAGGGATCGCATTTTTTGATTCCCACGGCGGAAGTCCCAATCACAAATTTTCATCGAGACGACATTCTTGACGAAAAAGAGCTCCCTATAAAATACGCCGGGTATTCTCCTTGTTTCCGTAAGGAAGCGGGTTCTTATGGTAAGGACACGCGTGGATTATCGAGAGTTCATCAATTTGACAAGGTTGAGCTCGTCAAGTTTGTGAAACCGGAAACTTCAAGTGAAGAGCTTGAGCGATTGGTGCAAGACGCGGAGAATATACTTCAGGCGCTTGAATTACCTTACCGGGTATTGCTTCTCGGGAGCGGAGATATGAGTTTTGCGGCGGCGAAGTGTTACGACCTCGAAGTGTGGGCCCCGGGGACCCAAAAATGGTATGAGGTTTCCAGTTGCAGTGTTTTTGGGGATTTTCAGGCCAGGAGAATGAATATTCGCTACAGGGATTCAAAAACAAAAAAGACGGAATATGTCCATACGTTAAACGGTTCAGGCGTCGCACTGGCGCGAACCGTTCTTTGTATTCTTGAAAACTTTCAGACCGAAGGCGGAACCGTCGATTTTCCCAAAGCGTTGAAACCCTATCTCGGATTGTAATTTCTGATATCTCGCAACTTGACCGTTTTATCGTAAATCAATAGACTGCACGCGCCTTTGTCGGACGCGAAGATGGTTCGGGGAGGTCGCATAGCCTGGTTTGGTGCGCTCGCCTGGCCAACAGGTTCCCTTAGGGAACAAGCGGGCGGGCCTGAAAGTTTTTATTGAGTTCATTGGAGAGATGCCGGAGCGGTTGAACGGGCGCGCCTGGAAAGTGCGTAGGCCTCGAAAGGGGTCTCCAGGGTTCGAATCCCTGTCTCTCCGCCATTGTTGACGCTCAGGCGAACCCTGGCAGCCGTAATAAGTCAGGGTCGGCATGAGCCGAAATGAGGAAACATGGATAAAGAAATAACCACAGCTAAAATAGCAATTTTCCGGAAACAGGAGATCCGAAAGACCATCCATAACAATGAATGGTGGTTTGTGGTTAACGATGTTGTTTTGGCTCTTACCGACTCGCCTGATGTCCAAGACTACATTAAGAAAATGCGTAAGCGGGACAGTGAGCTTAGCAAAGGGTGGGGACAGTTTGTCACCCCCCTTTCTGTTATGACTTCTGGGGGAGATCAAAAGCTCAATTGTGCAAATACGGAAGGCATTTTCCGTATTATCCAGTCTATCCCATCTCCCAAAGCCGAGCCGTTTAAGAGATGGTTGGCTCGGGTCGGTTATGAGCGGATCCAGGAGATAGAGAATCCCGAGCTTGCCACCAAAAGAACAAGGGCTTTATATAAAGCAAAAGGGTATAGCGATGAATGGATTGAGAAGCGGATGCGCGGGATCGCTATCCGTGAAGAACTAACGGACCAGTGGCAGAAGCGTGGCATAAAGGAGCAAAAGGAATACGAAATATTAACCGCTGAAATATCCAAGGCGACATTTGGTATGACGCCCTCTGCTTATAAAAAGCACAAAGGCCTCAAGCGTGAAAATTTGCGGGATCACATGACTGATCTTGAACTTATCTTTTCAATGCTTGGTGAGGCATCAACGAAAGAGATAGCCGTCAATAAAAACGCCCAAGGATTTGTTGAAAATAAGCAAGCAGCCTTTGAGGGTGGTGCTGTGGCAGGCAATGCGAGAAATGAATTGGAGCGTAAAAGCGGCAAAAGAGTTATTAGCAAAGAAAATTATAAAAAACCACCTCAAAACAAGAAATTGCTGGGAAGCGAATGACAAAGTTTGATGTCCAAAAAGTATTTGAACAGTTCACGGATTATTTAATGCCAGCGCTTACGCCTTATGAGGCGACATTGTATATTTTTCTTTTGCGGAATTCATTCGTAAAGAACGGATCTTGCGATATTAGAATTGGAAAAAGAACTATAGGGGGAAATTTGGGGAGTTCTCGTAGCCAATCGACAGCTTTCTCCCATGTTACCGAGCTATTAAAGGGATTAAAGGAAAAGGGGTGCATAAGGATTGGCGATACTAATCGAGAGGGGACGCTCTATTCAATTTCCTTGCCAGAGGATATTCCCTTAGTTAAAGAAAAGCTTGTTGTAACTGCGGAACAGAAAGAAGAAGATTTTTTTAATGACCCAGAAAAGAGAAAAGAAATTTTTGATCGCGATAAATGGCTTTGTCATTATTGTGGCGACAAGGTTACTGATAAGAACGCCACTCTCGATCATTTAATCCCTCAATGCAAAGGTGGCGGGCATAACAAAAATAATTTAAAGACTTGCTGTTTGGTTTGCAACGCCATAAAGTCTGGGAAGACATACGAAGAAGCTGCCCCTTTTTTGTTGAAAAGTATTCGGGAGAGGAAACAACAGTAAGCTTAGCTAAAATAGACGAATCCGCGCCTACCTTTGTGAGCAGTTATTTTCACAAGTAGTTGAATCTCTTGGGGATATAGGGTTCGCCTGCCGTCAACGACAAGCCGCCATTTATTTGAGCGTGCGTTGTGCGTTGATATAGGCCCTGCCCTAGGGCCTGTAGGATAAGTTTTATGGAGGGGTGGCCGAGCCCGGTTTAAGGCGGCGGTTTGCTAAACCGCTGTACTAGTGAAAGCTGGTACCGGGGGTTCAAATCCCCCCCCCTCCGCCAGATTTTCGATAAACCCTTCCGTTGAGAACCCACTAGCGTTTGGACTCGAGTAGAAGGGATACGAACTTTGCCTTGCAAAGGCGTGGTAAGGATAAAAGGAGACCAGGAATGAGCTGGAAAATATTTGCTATTTTGTCAGCTCTTTTTGCGGGCATGACAGCTGTGTTGGCAAAGGTCGGAGTGAAAAATATTTCTTCCAACCTGGCCACATTTATCAGGACGATCGTTATCATCGTTTTTTTGGGCGTGATTGTTTTTATTCGCAGGGAATGGAAGAATCCGTTACTGATAGATAAACATGGTTTGATTTTTTTGATTGCTTCAGGGATTACTACCGGTCTTTCATGGCTTTGCTATTTTAGGGCACTGCAGGCTGGCCCCGCTTCGTTAGTTGCCCCAATTGACAAATTAAGTCTGGTATTCGCAGTGGTTTTATCGATGCTATTCTTGGGGGAACGGTTAGGTGTTTATCAATGGCTGGGGATTTGCCTGATTACAAGCGGCGCGTTGATTATTATTTTTAAATAACGTAGTTGTAATAAGGTTCCGGGGTTATAAGCGCTTTAGATTTTGTGGGTTTGTTGAACACGAGTTCATCTGAATCGATCATCTGGTTCATGCCATGCTTATAGTGGATTTTGATAAGAGGCGGTATTTCAAGAGATTACAGGGTTTAACTGGTGTCAATGACAAACCGCTACTATTTCCCTTCGCAAACCTATCTCGTTAAAACGTCACTTGTTTTTGCCATTTTGTCAGAAGTAGACATTCTGCCGTTAGTCTGAGCTTCGACCTTCCCGTAGCCCTGCGCTTCTCTTTACAAACGAGGAAAACAAGAAGAGGCAATGATCATTTGCCTTTTACGAGCGCTGAACTAACTCTTTTCTTAACCTCCTGTTAAGACATGCCGATAAAAAAGCGCAAGGGTGGGTTGTCTCTAGCAACCAGGTGTGGGTCCATGGCTTTGAGTTGTGAGACAGTCTCTTTCTCACGAGGACGACATATTTTACGGGAGAAACGGTAACGTTAACTCACTTATAGGCAGAGATTTCAAAAATGGTCAAAAAAAAAGGAATGCTTCTGTTTTGTTGTCTCATGATTCTGTGCGCGGCAGAGGCCTTCCTGTGGATTCCGGCGACTCTTGCCGAAGAGACGGGAGCGAACGAAAAAAAATCTTTAATCCGTTCCGCGCAGCAACGGCGCGAGTCCCCAGACGGTTTAAACCCAACGGTGGAAACAAGCAAACAAAAAACAACAGATGTCGGTAAGAGCGAACCGACCCAAAAAGAAGAGACCCTTTCCAGCCCTGACGACGCATTAGGTGAAAAGCCAGATGAAACAGCAGAAGAAAAGGCCGAGCCTGAAGAAGAGAAACCTGAGGCGCCTATTGAGGAAGCGATAAAAGAGCCAGAAAAAAAAGAAAAAGAAGCAGAGTTTTTTGTTTTGGAGGATCTGTGGTGGGATAATTTTGAAGATAACGCAAAACTCAATATTGCCGGTGAAAAACAACTCCCTCCGGCACAGGCTCTTTTGGAAAATGATGGCCGCGTGGTTACCTGGAGGCCCGCACAAACGGCGGTGATGAAACAACGAAAAAAAATGGTATTTGAAGAAGGTCTTATGCGCGGCATAACTCTCAGGGAAGATTCTGAAGCGACCAAATTACTTGGTTTGGCGGCCCCTTATTATGTCCTGGCGGAAATCGAAATAACTTTTTCTTCGAAAGTTTCCTTCAACAAGGTCAGAAAACAAGACGAAGATATTGTTTCCCTTGAGTTTTTCGTGGACGAGGAAGTTTCCGCGGCGGAAGATGTTGAGCGCCCGGAAGAAGAGGAGCCGATTGCGGCTCCTGCTGTTGACGTTTCTTCGATGGAAGACATGCTGGGTAAATTTTACGAAGCCAGTCAAACGTACCAGTCT
The DNA here is from genome assembly GCA_002329545.1 of Candidatus Omnitrophica bacterium UBA1443. Taxonomy (GTDB): domain Bacteria; phylum Omnitrophota; class Omnitrophia; order Omnitrophales; family Aquincolibacteriaceae; genus UBA1443. Next base: position 10,238 of record DCTJ01000100.1, on the reverse strand, counting down.
TTTTTGACAGGGCGAATCGACCCTTCGGTTTCCGGGGCAGGCGCTTGGTTGACGGGGAGTGAGTTAGCCAAGCTTCGAGCGGAAAAAAAAGCAGTAATAGATAGACGACAAGTAAAACCTTTTTTTGACGGAAGGTTGGGCATGCCGGCAGATATTTCTCCTGTCTTCAAGGAAAGCTATCCAAAGTTTGGAACGCCGGAATACTGGAAGAAGCATGTTCGCGCCACCATTAACCAAAAGATGGGATATACCACGGAGTTTGATGGCCAATATGGATTTAGCAGTGAAAAAAGTCCCAAAGATGGAGCCTTTGTCTGGCACCCCGATGTTACCATAGCCTATCATCGCCCTGGGGTGCTGGATCTCTCGGGAGCGTATCGGACGAATCGTGTTTTCCCTATGGGGAATCGGTACCTCCATTTTGGCGATGGTTTGCGACATCAAAACGCATCCTGGGGTGTTGGTTATTTTCCTCAAAAAAGGTATGCCGTGGGATACCAGGGGTCGATCAATTACTATACCAGCAAAGAGCTTACTCAAGATGCCGTGGCAAGGTTCCGCAGAAAGCCGCATGATGCCAAAACTGCCCGGCATGTGGTTGGGCTAAATTATCAACTGACCCGAAGATTAATGGCGGGGATGAGTTTGGGGATGGTGCGCACCCGTTCGAGAAATGAAGGCAAACCCGGAGACAAATCAAGGGACCGGGAGGGATATTTAGCGGGTTCTCTTAACTATGCCTTGACCCGCCGAAGCAATGTTTCTTTAGAATATTCGTTGCGGCATATTTTTGAGGACAAAGATGATTCTCTTCCCAGGAGTACGCTACGAAACGACATTATAACAAAAACCACAGACTTTCATTCCTTTAATGCCGGCATGGATTATCAGCTTACGAAAAAAATTTCACTGCGCGGTAGCTCTCAGCTGGGAATTATCGGTAAAGACATCTATAAGTTCGGAGGTAATTTCGGAATGACCTATCAACTTACCAAAAAAGACAGGATTTCTTTTTACTATAGCAATATCGTGCTTCAGGATAATATGATGAAGGTTCTGGGGTGGCGACCCGGAATTGCCAGAGGAGTTGCGGGAACCCACTCTATCCAGATTTACAGGGCTCAAAGCATCTCCGCGGGATACTCGCGCCAGTTTCGCATTGGTTCAGCCCAAAACTCGCCTTATACATTGCAAATTAACGGGATGTACTTTAAAAGGGAGCCTTTGAGTGGAGTGTATGGAGACTGGGATTCAATAGATGACGGGATCTCCTTTGAAACCTCAATCCGAAAACCGGTCACGGAAGCAATGTCTTTACAAATCGGATACCGTTTTACAAATTTTCATTCCAAAGGAGCGGATCCAGACTCAACGCTCGACACATCCACAAAAAAACATTTTGTTTTTCTGACCATCATCAATCAATTTGGAGGATCCTGACATGAAAAAAACAATAATACTGGCAGTGATTTGTTTTATGGCTGTGAGTAGTGGCTGTCCTTTGGCCTGTTTTGCGGAAGCGCGGAAGATCGATCCGGAAGGGTTAATTCCGTCCCGCAAGATACAGCCCGGAGACACTATCAAGATCAATGTTTGGAAGTATAGCGATCTTAATGCCACCATAGTGGTGAGTTCGGCGGGAACCATGAGCTATTCTTACATCGGGGAAGTGCAGGTTGCCGGAAAGACGCCGGAAGAGTTAAGGGATCTCATCACCCGCCAGCTTGATCAGAATTATATCGCAAATCCAAGAGTAGACGTTACCATCGAATCAGAATTGCCCACGGTTTATGTGGTCGGGGAAGTTGTAAGACCAGGTAGCTACAAATATGAAATTAATCTGGACCCTCTCAAGGCCGTTGCCTTGGCCGGTGGGCTGAGCAATTTTGCTTCCCGGACGGCTCTAATCATACGCAGAGACCCCAATGGGATTGAAACGCAGATCAAGGTTAAATTAAATGAGTTGATGAAGGCCAATGAGGAGCGGGCCAAATACCAACTTCTTCCGGGAGACATGGTGGTTGTCAAGAGGGGATGGTTTTAATTTTTTGACTTATGGTGACCGCCTCCGCAAAGGGGGTCTGTCCGATTTGTTCAAGCTGGCGGGTCTAATGCGTTCAAAATCTGAAAAAATTTCCCAAGGCATCTTTTGCAATAATTAAGAAAATACTTATAATACGCCCGTTTCCGGCGGTCTTTCTTGACAGGAAGATTGACTGTCGGGGCTGGTCGCAGGCTTTAATTTGGCAAACGTAGTTGCTTGCGCCCGTAGCTCAACTGGATAGAGCATCAGCCTACGGAGCTGAGGGTTGCAGGTTCAAATCCTGCCGGGCGCGATCACAGAAAAACACCGCTTGAAAAGGCAGGCGATTTTTGCGTGCGTCGGGTAAGGTCTCCGCTCGGGAATTTTTACTTCCCACGGCTGTTCCGGAGTAGCAAGTAGAAAGAGGAAAAGTCTTTTTTGTCCACGTATGCGCTCTCTCCGCGAGATTTCCCCATCAAACGATTAGAAAAATCTTCATAAAAATAAACAACAACCGATATAACGACATAATGAGGTACCAAGTTCGCTAGAAAAACGGACTACTCTTGAAGAGGAAAGAAATGGCACAACACAAGATTCTGTTTGTGGGAGTTAGGCGGGATTTGGCGGAGTTCAATGAAATATTTTTGAAGGCCGGAATTCTTTTTTATCAGATCACTCCCGGAGCTCCGCTTCCTCGGACGGAGCGCAGAAGTCGAATGATTGTTATAGATCTGGATTTTCTTGCCGGAAGATATTCTGAAAAAAAAATCCAGGCCTATCTTAAGCGTCTGTGCCAGGAACAATACCGTGTGATCTGCATTGCCACTTTCCGGGGCTATAAAACGCTTCGGGAATATCACAAGCTCGGGGTGAACGATCACATACTCAAACCGTTCAGCCCGCGCGAGCTGGTGCTGAGGGTTCGTGCCATGATTGAACGAAGAAAAAGGATGGCCTGCCTTGGCGGAGGCACGGGGCTTTTCACGCTTCTGACCGCCCTCAAGACTATTCCCGGCATTCTTTTAACCTCCATTGTCAACATGAGTGATGATGGAGGTTCCTCCGGACGACTTCGGTCTTCGTTTGGTGTTCTGCCCCCCGGAGATATTCGCCGAAGCCTCGTCGCGCTCTCCAACGCGCCAGCTGTGATGAACGAGCTCATGCGTTACCGGTTTGTCCGTGGGCAGGAACTGGAAGATCACAGTGTCGGCAATCTTCTTCTGACGGCCCTTTCCGAGATCAAGGGATCCATGGCTGAAGCGGTGCGCTCGCTGGGGGACATCCTGAACGTGCAAGGCGTTGTGCTTCCCATATCGAAAAACTCGACTCGTATTGTGGCCGAATTTGAGGACGGAACCGTGATTAGGGGAGAAAGCCTTATCAGCGAGGGGAAAGGTCGCGTTCCTTCACTGAAGATCCGAAAAATCTGGCATGAACCCGAAGCCGTCTGTGAACCCAACGCCTATGCTTCACTCCTTCATGCGGACCTGATCCTGATCGGTCCCGGGGATCTTTACACGAGCGTTATCACCAATCTTGTTATTCCTGAAGTTCAAAAAGCCCTCGTTAAAACGCCGGCCAAAAAGGCCTACCTTTGTAACCTTATGACCAAACCCGGAGAAACCGCTCATTTTGACGCGGCCGAACATGTGCGCTCGCTGGTTGTTTCCTTCGGGCGGGACATACTGGATTATGTGATTGTTTCTAACACCCGGTTTTCGCAATCCGCGGTCGCGCGTTACGCCAAACTTGGACAGCGCCCAGTTCTTGCCGGACGACAAAGGGCCTTTAGAGAAATAACCCGCGCTAAAGTAATTCTCGCCGACATCGGACACGACACGATCCTGGTGCGCCACGATGAAAGCAAATTACGCCGACATATTATTAAATTACTGGCACAGATTAGTCGCGCGGGGTAGAAAAGATCCGGAAAAATTTATATACCATGCCCGCGTCTTGTTTCTTTCCTTCGTAAAGCAAATCTGAGAGATCTTCCCTGACCCATCGTTCGCGCAAGAATTCCGGTCTGAATAAAAGGCTAATGATTTTTCCAAAAAGGACGAAGAACATCAAGGGCTTCAAGGCGGAAGGTTTTTTGCGAAGAGGAAAGAGGTTGATTCTTCTGAATAGGGATTCTATAATCCGCCGCTTTTTCCTTAAGGAGTCTCGAACGACTCGTTTTAGATGAGTCGCCTTTAAGAGGCAGAACTTAAAGATCTTGTTCGGCTAGCTACGTGACCTGCAAGAAAGTAGCGGTCAATCAAGTGCGTCTAACCAAGGAGATGACACCATGAAGAATTTGTTTGCGGTTATCACGATTCTTTCTCTCGTTGTTTCACCCGCTGTTCCTGTGTTTGCCGCCGAAATCGCGACGACCGGGAACCAATCCAGTGATTTTGGAGGAACAGGTATCTGGGTTCAGGGCCTCGCGGGACAGGCAAATCAAAGAGAGAACAAGGATTATAAAGCTTTTCAGGACAACCTGATGGATTACACAATCGGGTTTGACAGGATCATGTCTCCCCATGTACGGCTCGGGGGCAGTTTTGGATATGGTTACTCCAATAAAAATTACAAACAAAACAGAACCGGTTTTGGGAGCTACGGAGTCAACGATCACGCGTTTACAACGGTGTTGACGGCCACGTACGATTCGATCGATCTTTGCGAATCCAGGGAAAAAGGTAAATATTCCCCGGAAGCCGTTCGCAACCAGGGCATTGACGGATGGTATGTTGACAGCGCTCTTGGATTTACCCAACACAATTATGATCTTCGCACGGAGAGGTTTGATTTTTCACCGGTGATGGAGGTTGGAAAATCGGACTATCACGGGCAAGAATATACGGTGGGAATGGAGGCAGGGTACATTTTTAACTTTGGAGAAGAGAACCTGACCCATGTCACGCCTTACACCTCACTGGATTATGGCTACCTTTACAGAAACTTGTCTAAGGTTAAAGGTTTTGGTGTCAATGATTACAAAGTGAAGGGGGAGGGCGCGACCGACCTTGAGCAGGGGTTTGGCGTTCAGTTGGCAAGGTCCGTTGTTTCCGAAAAATTGGGGACCTTCATCCCTTACGTCAAGGGCGAATGGTTGATCGCTTATATCCGCGACATTCAAAGCCAAAATCGTCAAAGGAACAGCGCTGTTTTTGGCGCAGGCGTCATTTTCCTCAATAAGGGGCACATGACCTGTTCCGCCGGCTGGGATATGTTGCTACAAAACAGGAACCTGGAGAATGTCGGGTACGGAAAGATTCGTTACGACTTCTAAGCGGGGCGGGCTTGCTTAGCCCCGAAGTGGTTAAGTTTCAAGCTGACAAAGCATCATAAGGGACGGTTCTCCTGAACGAGAACCGTCCCTTTGTTGTTTATTGTCCATCCGCCCGTGCAGGACGCGTAGAAACACATTCCCCTAATGCGGATAACGAATTAATCTTTTTCGATGGGCAGGTAAGGCAGGAGAAACAGTACGAAGAGCGAGCAAACAGCGGAAACAACGATCAGTGTTTTGAGACCAACCAGCGGGAATAAAAAACCTCCAAGCGCGCTCGATCCCATCTGTCCGAAATTATAAAAAGACATCAGAAGGGCAAAGACCGTTCCCCCGGCGTATTGCGGAGATGTCCGTGCCGCCAGATTGAGAAGAGCCAGGAAGATTACGGCGCTCGCGATACCGAGGAAAAAATTCATCGTGAGAGCGATCCCTCGCAGAAGGAAGGGTTGTGACGTGATCCCCGGCATAAAATAAACAAAATAGGACAAAGTGGCCGCCACACCCAGCAAAACGGAGAAAAAAAGAAATTTTTTCAGGGGAATTTTTGCGAAGAAAAAACCGTAAAGAATACTGCCTAGGAGCATCCCGCCGCTTGCGATAGCCTGGAGAGCTCCGAGAAACGAGCCGCTGAAACCGAGCGTGTCGACCATATAATAAAAAAAAGGAGCTCCGAACGAAGGAGAAAAATTCCAAAGAAAAAGGAAAAAAGAGAGCACCCAGATTCCCGGATGGCGGAAAATCTCACGGAGACTCGCAGCCGCTTTTTCCCCAGGGCGCGTCCGGGCCGGTTCCTTGATCATAAAGAAAGCGACGATGGCCGTCAGGGTCGGGAAAAGAGCGGTGAGCAGGAAAAGGGCGCTGTAGGAAAGAGTCCCTTTTTGGGCGAAATCCGCGACCAGGCCTCCCGCGAGCGCTGTCAGGATCATGGCAATATAAACCGCGGTCCATTGAATCGATTGAAATTGTCCGGTCATATTTAAAGGCTGGCCCGTTTCCACCATAAGGCCGTCGGTGACTACGTCCTGAAAGGCGTAGGCCATGTAAATGAGGGTAATGAAAACAAGTAACAGGGTGGTTGTGTAAGCGGAAGTGAAGGAGAGGATAAGCCAGCAGACGGCCGCGAAAAGAGAAGACAGAACAAGGTAAGACTTTCTTCGTGAGCCGAAAAGAGGGAAAAGGTCCGAGATCATTCCCCAGAGGGGTTTGACTACCCAGGCGAGAAGGGTGATGGCCTGAAAATAAGCAAGCTGTTCCGGAGCGAGGCCGATTTTTTCCTTGAGCAAAAAATTAATAGCCAACGCCGGAAGCGCGCCAAGCCCGTTCATGGAAAAGAAATACACAACGGCGAAAACAATCGCCAGAGGAAGCCATTGGGATAGACTCACTTTCGGAGAGTTTGTTAATGACATGGCCGAGAGGATAACAGAAAAGAAGTGGAGACGGCCAGTTTTTTGTTAAAGTTACTGTCTCCATTTTCAGTTTATGTATAATATCGCTTGTTCAAACGGCAAATTGGAGACAAAACGAAGTGGAAAAGCCCGATCACCAGCATTTCATGAAAGAAGCGATCAAGCAGGCGGTGACCGCTCTGGAAAAGGGAGAGGTTCCGGTCGGCGCGGTCGTGGTGTGGAAGAATAAAATTGTGGCGCGAGCGTACAATCAGATGGAAATGCTACGTGATCCAACGGCTCATGCGGAAATGATAGCGTTGACCCAGGCTTCCGAGACCCTTGCCGGTATGGAGGAAGCTAAAGCGGAAATTCCCGTAAAGCGGAACAATCAGACGCCCGACCATCGCGGGTCTCTGGAAGGAGCGACCCTGTATGTTACGCTTGAGCCGTGTCCAATGTGCGCCGGCGCGCTTGTGATGACTAAATGTGAAAATCTTGTTTATGGCGCCCGGGACCCCAAGGCCGGAGCTTGCCACAGCCTTTATCATATTACGGACGATGAGCGGTTGAACCACCGTGTGAAGGTGACCGGTGGCGTTATGGCGGAGGATGCCAAGTTTTTGTTGGGAGAATTTTTTAAAAGCCTGAGGAAAGATCGAAGATAACCGCGCGTCACAGGGCTCCATGGTACACAGAAAGCCTTTTGTGACCAATGTTTCGTGACGGAGAATGCGAGCGGTAAGCTTGTTCTTTGGAACAGTAGCCGGAAATGAATTTACCAACGGAGGGATGGCAGAGCGGTTGAATGCGGCGGTCTTGAAAACCGTTAGGCCCGCAAGGGTCTCGTAGGTTCGAATCCTACTCCCTCCGCCAGATTTGCGTTATCAAATCTGGCGGGTCTGTTTCTCTCCGGAGATCTGCTCGACTGTTTAGACAAGAACGAAGACGGATTGTGAATTTGGGCGCGGTGGACTTATTTATTTGTCATGTTTTGTGGCAAAATACTATACAAATGTTGCGTTCATTAACAGAGCTAAGAAAGAAAAAAATGGCAAAACGTGAGATAATAAATCGAATCAATCGCAGGAAACATGTCCGGGTCGATGTTTACGCGGTGACCCGGTATTTTTGCGCTGTTCGGGACAAGGAAGTGGGCGTGCAAACGCGTATTTCTGATATTTCGGAAGGCGGGGCGAAACTGTTGACCTTTGAAGAGGGAATTCCCGTCGATACGATAGTGTCGATGAGCTTTCGACTACCCCACCAGGAAAATGTTGTTATTAAAGTCGAAGGTATGGTCCGCTATAGTTGATTTGTGGAGCAGGATCTTTTCCGAACGGGTGTTGAATTTACCAAAATGCGCAAAAAAGACATTGAAGTTATCCGTGAGTATGTTTACAGCCGTACCCGCTAGAGCGGAATAATCAAGACGATGGGCCGATCAGGTCTTTGACGAACTGATCGCGAAGAGTTTCAAGGTTGATGGGTTTGGTGATGTATTCCGATGCCCCGGCCGCCAAGGCTTTTTTCAGCGTCTCCGGTTCCCGATCCGCGCTTAAGACGATCACCAGAGTTTGCGGGCAGGTCCGGCGCAGTTCTTTCAGGACTTCAAGGCCGTTTAATCCGGGAAGGCCGAGATCCAGGATGACGAGGTCGGGGATCTCTTTTTTGACGAGAGCAAGACCGTCCGGACCGTTGGGAGCGCCGTAGGTGGCATATCCCGCTTCGAGAAGGGAGCTTGAAACCATTTTCAGGATTTCAGGTTCATCGTCGATGACGACTACTTTTTTTGCCATGGCGCCTCCACTGGATGGCATTTATTATAAGGCAAGATCTTACCGAAAAGAAATTTTATGTCGTAAACCGGTAGAACGATTGCTATCATACCCCAGGAAAAAAATGGAGAACCTTTATGATATCAAGTTTCCTGTATAAAAAAGGCGCCGCCGTCGAGTCAAATCTTTCGCGCGCCGGCATGTTGGCCGCGCTCCAGGAAAAGGGCTGTCTTCTTTGGGTGGATTTTGAAAGTCCCAGTGAATTTGAAGAAGAAACCCTAGTCGAGATTTTCAATTTTCACCCTCTGGCGGTTGAGGACTGTATCGCGGACCAATCTCAGCCCAAGATTGACGATTACGAGGAATATCTTTTTCTCGTGGTTCATGCGATCACGATGTGCGAAAAAGGCAAACAAAAGGAGCTCTCCACCATCGGGTTGAATATTTTTATCGGGGACAATTACGTTGTTACCTTCCACAAGGACCCGATCCCTGGCATCGCGCAAGTGCGAGAGGTTATTCAAAAGAAGGCGCAAGTACTGATGGGAGGGACTTCTGACCTTCTGGTCCACTCAATCCTGGATCATTTGGTGGATGGATATATGCCGGTCCTGCACGAATATGACGACAAGATTGACGCCCTTGAACAGCATATGTTTGAAAACGGGTCCAGGGATTATTTAAACACGCTTCTCCAGATCAAGCAGGATATCTTTACGTTGCGCCGGGTGATCGCTCCCCAGCGCGATACGCTTTATTCTCTGACTCGAAATCCAACCCGGTTAATCAAAACGAAAAACCTTATGTATTTTCGTGACGTATATGATCACATTTTCAGGATTCAAAGCATGGCGGAAAGTTATCAGGATACGTTAAACAGCATTCTCCAGGTCTATTTTTCCTATACGTCGACCAAGCTGAATGAAGTGACCAAGCGATTGACAGTGCTCGCGACGATCACGATGCCGCCGGTGATTGTGGCAAGTATCTACGGCATGAATTTCCGGCACATGCCCGAACTCGAATGGCCGTTTGGCTATGCGTTTGCTCTCGGACTCTGTATCGTCTCCTCTCTGGGGATGTTTCTCTGGATGAAATTTAAGAAGTGGATCTGAAAGCTACGGGGTACGGAGACATGAATCCGGCGAAAGAACGACCTCTTTCCCGTCGATCGCTTTATGGTTTGACCCCGCCTGAAATCGAATCCCTTGTCGTGGCGTCCGGATTCCCCAAATTTCGAGCTTCTCAAATCCTCGACTGGCTTTACAAAAAAAACGTCCTTTCCTGGAACGAGATGAAAAATCTTCCGAAAGAAGTTCGTCACGCCCTTGCTTCAAACTATTCTCTCACCGTCCTTGAAAGGTGCGAACCGGGAGAAACTCAAGGTGAAGGGACATGCAAATACCTGTTCCGTACTTTGGACGGACATTTTCTGGAGAGCGTCCTTATTTCCTCCCGGGGGGAGTCGGTTGGTCAGCGGGAGCGGGAAACGGTTTGCGTTTCAACACAGCTGGGATGTCCTGTTAAATGCGCGTTTTGCGCAAGTGGTAAAGGTGATTTTGTCCGTAATCTTGTGGCCGGAGAGATCATAGAACAAATTGTCCAGATCTCGGCAAAAAGCGACCGACGGATCACGAACGTTGTTTTTATGGGTATGGGCGAGCCGCTTGAAAATTTTGAAGAAGTGATGAAAGCGCTGGATATTCTCACCGCTCAATGGGGCTTTGAAATGGGGGGGCGAAAGATCACCCTTTCTACTTGCGGAG
>DCTJ01000024.1 GCA_002329545.1 Candidatus Omnitrophica bacterium UBA1443 | reverse complement strand
CCACAAAAAATGATGCTACCCTGTTTAGGCTTTATTCCAGAAACCCGGCGCGAAATAATTCACGCCCGTCACGTGTCGTTCGATCAGCAACAAAACACTTTTTTCTTTTCCGTCCTGAAAAGCCGGAATGGCGGCGATGGCCCGAATGTCTTCTCCGGGTTTCCCGGCGCCCGGTCTCAAAAAACGAACGGCCTGCTTTTCAAGATGGAAAGTCGCCTCATCAATATCCGCGACCCTGATCCCCATCACATAGGGCGCGTCTTCGCCAAAAACCTTCCCCCACTTTTTTGACTCCGGGGCCCTGGTTTCCTCAATCAAGATGGCGGGGAGACACCGGCAACGGTAAACATGGACAGGGTCGCGAGGACGGCCGAGAATTCTCGATGAAATATCCCGGGTGTAGCCCAGCTCCGTAAATTCCCGTGCGCGTTCTTCCGGATTAGCCGAGCGAAACAGGAAATGGTCAAGCACGGGCCAAAGCCCAACTCCCATCACCTCCAGCCCCCGGAACACCACTCGCGCCGCCGTATTCTCCGAAGCAAAATCCCCGATATGTTTTTTGAGGATTTTTTCGAGAGCCATAATATTCAACTGCGCGACCGTGTGCGGCATGACGGAGATCCGTGTTGCCTCCAGCGACGGGAAAGACCCCGCCTCGCCATTTCGCGTTCTCGGCAAAATGAACCGGCAGGGTGTTTCCGGTTAAAACTTTCTTTTACTTCAGCTGATTGGTAGGCTTTTTGGGCGATTCGTTCCTGGCCCGAGGAGCCACCTTGGGATTGGATTTAAATTCAACCGCGAGATCCGCGTTAATTTTGGCCCAGGTCGGGTCCATATCTTCGGATTCGACGATTGAACCCACGGGACATTCTGCCGCGCAAGCGCCGCAGGAAATACAAACCGTCGGGTCAATGACCATAAAATCTTTCCCCTGATAGGTGCCGGGATAGATCGCTTCAGTCGGGCAGACCGTCGCGCAAAGGCCGTAACGTTCGCCGTGACATTTCTCCGTAATAACGTAAGCCATTCTCAATTTCTCCTTTTGGGTTGTGTTGCAAATGAGAGAGTATTGTAGCCGCGCCCTCTGGCATCGTCAATGTTTTAGGAAAATTTCAGAGCAATTTTTGGAGGTGTTTTTGAATCTTTCTCGCCGGGAGCGCCCACGCCTGCCCTTAAGGACAATCGGTAGCCCCCTCGGGCCACAAGTGGGGCGGTTGGCTGGAACAAAGACGCTCATCCCTCCGTCTGGAATCACGATATTGCGCCTCAAGCCTCGCGATTCTTGCCTCGACGGGCGGGTGGGTCCTGAAAAAGGAGGTCCACCTTTGCCCGGAAAGTGGATAAACAATAAAAAGATGCGCGGTAGCGGGTTCCGCGCTTCTTAATGGGAATTTTTCCGATTCAGGTCCCAGTTTCCGGAGCGCGCTTGCCAGGTAGAGTGGGTTTCCACACCATGTCCCGCCTTGACGATCAGCTTTATACTCACGGCGTCGCGGGATAAATCCGCGCACCAAAACCGCCGCGACCGGGATCCAAAGTAGCGTCAGAAAAAAAACAACCGGATGGGTCTCTCCCCGTTCATAACGTTCCCCGCTACCCCAGTCCGCGGATCGGGGCAACATCGCCGCAATCATCCCGGGCAGTCCCGTAATGGCCGCCACAATCGTAGTGATCAAAATATCATGACTCATGATATGGGAAAGCTCATGAGCAAAAACACCTTCCATCTCCTTGGAGTTGAGAACCTTAAGAGCCCCGTACGTTATCGCGATAGCGGAATGTTGGGGACTTCGGCCTACCGAAAACACATTGGCCGCGGCGGAAGGTAATAGGTAAAGATCCGGCTCCGGAAGATTTAATTTTAAACAGAGCTCCCGGATAATCTCAAAAATCTCGGGGGCTTCTTCTTCCGTCAGACGCTGGGCACGGTGAACATAAAGGATCATCCGGTCCCCCAAAAAATAAAGACAGCCGACAAGAACACCAAAAAGGATGAGCGCGTTCATCGCTCCCGCGACACCTCCCCAAAATCCGCCGCACCCAACCGCGAGGACCAGAAAAATACCCACAAGGATTACGGGCCTAAAACGAGACACGACCGCGCGCTCCCTCATCCCGCGCAAAAATCGATTTACCATTTCCTGGGGTTTGTTTCTTTGCTGTTCCGTTATTACTTTCATGCCGCTAGCATAACCGAGAATTTATTTAAAATAAATGATTATATTATTTTTAAACAATCCTTGAAGATAACAAAAAAGCTTGGTCGGGGGAAAAACTTGAAAGGAAATCGAATCCTTTAAAACCGGATTCCGAGTTTTTGGAGGCTGTGGGTTAACGGCTTCAACCCACGAAAGCGAATGGCGCGCATCCCGGTACCGCGGGCACCCTGAACGAAACTTTTCATGTCATCAATAAAGACCGTTTCTTCCGGCTTCAGCCCGATTTTCTTGAGAACTAGCCGATAGATCCTGGGATCCGGCTTGCTCGCCCCCATCTCGTGGGACGGGAACATTTTCTTGAAATGCCGCAACAGTTTGAATTCACGTTTAATGTGGGTAAAGTGGAGCGCGTTGGTATTGGAAATCAGGTAAAGCGGGTAATGGCGTTTTATCCGGACCAGAAGTTTTTCCATTCCCGGATTCTCCCAGAAAATATCATTCCAGTACCGCTTGAACATTTTGTAGGGAACGGGCTTTTTGAATACCCGGCACGCTTCCCGATAGAATTCCCGGTTCGAGATTTCCCCCCGCGTGTAAGCCCGTTCAAACTTTGAAAGAAAAAAATGCGCCCAGATCCGCGCTTGGGAAATCCCGCCGGCCTCGGAAAAACGCCGGGCGGCCTTTTTGACATCATAATTCACCAGGACGTTGCCAAGATCAAAAATAACGGCTTTGATGGGAACATCCTTCTTTTTCACGGTCTTCCTTTTCGTAGTCTTCTTTTTCATGGGACAAGGATTCTATCACAGAACGCAAGACGCGTGTCACAAAACCCACGCGCTTCTAGCCTGTAATCCCAAAATGATAATGT
>DCTJ01000074.1:10079-25195 GCA_002329545.1 Candidatus Omnitrophica bacterium UBA1443 | reverse complement strand
TCGTTTGTCCAGCTAATAGAGCCGGTAACGATTTTCGTGATCGGGGCGGTTCTTGGAATTGTCGCGATCGCGATTTTATTACCGGTTTTCAGTATTGATACTCTTGTTTCGTAACCTGTGGAGGAAATATGTGTAAGAAAAAACAAGGAGGTTTTTCCCTGATCGAGATTATTCTGGTGGTGGTGATTATCGCGACCCTTTCGGCGATGGTGGTTCCGCGTTTGACAGGCCGGTCTGAACAGGCGCGACTGGCCGCCGCGCGCGCGGATGTCGAAGTCAATATCCCTACGGCGCTGAAACTTTATGAGCTGGATAACGGATATTTACCAACGACGGCCCAAGGGCTTAATGCGCTCCTTCAAAAACCGTCGACGGCCCCGATTCCCGAAAACTGGAACGGACCTTACCTCGAAAAATTTCCGGTGGATCCTTGGGGACGTCCGTACCAGTATCAATCCCCCGGAACCAATCGGCCCCACGACTATGATCTTTTTTCGCTGGGAAAGGATGCTAATCCCGATTCGACCAAGGACGATGTCGTGAACTGGATTGTTGCGGGGGCGCTTGCCAAGTAGTATGAAATCCGGATCCATACGTGTTTGTGGTCTGGGCAAAAAGGGTTTTACGCTCGTCGAGGTGGTTTTGAGTATTGTCGTTTTGGCGGTGGGGCTGGTTTTTGTTCAGAGAACTCTATTGCGCTCATTCACAGCCTTAAATGTGATTAAACACTGGAGTCAGGCCGAGCAGATTTTGGATGAGAAAATTTGGGACGTGAAACGACGAGTTCGCGAGCAGGGAAGCACTGTTCAGCGGGAAAGTCTGAACGAGACGTTTCTCGGGAACGAAAGAGTTTACCGCGGCAATATGGATATTCACTGGATGGATCCTCAGGGGCGTTTAATCAAGGTCGACGCACAAATTGCATGGGGACGGGCTGGAATGAGCCACAGCATTAAACGTACGATTTATTTTCTGGTGCCAGATGCGACGTGGAAAAGCTAGCGGTTTTACGTTTATTGAAATCATCGTCGTGACTGTCATTGTGATGACCCTGGGCGCGGCGATTTATGCGACACTTTCGCGAGGGGTGCGTCTTTGGGGACGAGTGGCAAAGGACAGTGGCGAATGGAAAGCGGATATTTGGCTGGAAAAAATGACTGGAGAACTCAGAAATGTCTTTTATGACCCTCAGTGGAAGTTCAGGGGCACAAAGACGGAACTTTTTTTTTCGTCCCTGGATCGACTGAACACCGAAAAAGCCCAGGGAGCATTGCCCGTTTATGTGTGTTACACCTATGACTCCAAGAAGAAAAATTTGGTCGCGCAGACATTTCCTTTCGAAGATATTCTGATGAAAAAGATAAAATCCCCAACGCGTCTATCGGTGCTTGATAAGGTGCGGTCGTTTGATTTGCGCTATTATGCCTATGATGCGAAGGTTCGGACCCATCGGTGGGAAACTCAATGGACTCAAGATTGCTTTCCGGAGGCCGTAAAAATTACCGTTGAATTTGAGTCCATAAAGCACCGAAAGTGGATTCGCACTGTTTCCATCCCGACGGAGAGCCCATGCGCGGCATGACTCGTACAAACCTTTCGTTTTCGAAAAATAAACGGAGTTTTTTTAAATTTGGCAAGTTTGCTTCGATGCCGCCTACCCTTGTCGTGTCGCTTGACTCGGAAACGGTTAAAATGGCCCATGGGCGGATTCTCCAGGATCGTTTTGTGATAGAAGGTGTTTTTTCGATGGAGCTTGGTGCCAAAAGTGACGAGCAGATCAGTAGTGCTATTCTGCTTTATTGCCAGACCCAGAAAATAACCCGCGCGAAGGTCCTGGGACTTGTTTCTCCCAAGTTTTTCATTTCTAAAAATGTTGATGTCCCCTCCACAAACCGGGAGGAAGTCGCGAAAATTATTAATCTCCAGGCCGGTCGGTTTACGCCTTATGCCCGTGAGGAAATCGCAATCGACTTTACTTGCCTGGAAGGCGTCGTGCAGCATTTCACCAATGTCCTCCTTTTTATCGTAAACCGGAAAATCGTGGAGCGTCTTGTTGCTGTTTTGGGAAATGCCAAACTCCGGATTGACCAAGTGGTGGTGGCCTCTCACGGTATGGCGGCCACGTATGGGATTGTTGATCGGGATGTCTCTCGGGAAAGAGGATTGGGCGGAATCCATATGGGGGAGGACTCATCGGAGTTGACGGTGCTGGACAAAGAGCAGGTGGTTTTTGTCCGTCATATCCCTGTGGGCGCCCGTACGTTTCGGAAAGATCCCGAGAAGTTTCGGGTTGATTTTGCCCAGGAGCTGACACGATCAATCGGGGCCTATCATGATCAGGGGATTGGTCGGCCGGTTGGAAAACTTTTGATTACCGGTCTTGTGGACGATCTTGGCCCGGTGGACGATATTTTAAATCAGGTTTCACCGGCGCCGTCTGGGAAGATCGAAGTCACGGGGTTTGACTATCGGAAATATTTTACCGTTTCAGATGCGGCGATGCCCCATCTCCGACAGACGCCAGCAGTTTCTTTTTTCGACCTCTTTTCTGTACTGGCCCATTCGGATCAAAACAAGGTGGATCTCCTTTTGCCGGAGTTGAAACTTCGGCGAAAAGTCCGTGATGTGAGCCGGGACATTTTGAGATTTGGCGTCTTGATTATGGCGATTTTTTTTCTCGTGAGTCTGTTTATGGGAAGTAAGATCTATTTTAAAAAATCACTTAACCAGAAACTCCAACGTGTCAGTCACCAGTATGGTGAACAGGCTAAAGCGCTTGAGGTGATTTCGACAAAAAACCGGATTGTTAAAAAGGTCATCGCGAAGCGGGGAAAAGAGCTCGTCGTGTTAAATATTATCAGCGGATTTATTGGCGATGACCTCTATCTTTCACAGATTAATTATGATAGCGCGGGGACTGTCTCAATTGCTGGCACTGCCGATTCAATGTCGCGGGTTTTTTCTTTTGTGACGCAGTTGAAACACTCTAACTATTTCAAATCGGTTGAAGCTAAGGAAACCAAATCGCGAAAAGAAGGCAAGCAGGATGTTGCCGATTTTTTGATTGATTGCGAGCTGGCGGAAGGATTCTGACGATGGCAAAAAAGGCCCAGCGCGGTAAATTTGACCTGAACGAGATGATATCTCGGATGAGTTCCCAAAACCGGGTTTTTTTTGTCGTGACCGTGATCATGGTCGCGCTTGCCCTGATGGACCGTCTGATGTTCGGCCCGTTCAGTTCCCAGATGAAATATATGGAAGCGGAAAATCAGGCGCAAATGGAAAGTCTCAAGCGTAGTCACCGCATTATTTCGTTCCAGGACGGGATTATGGAGGAGTACCAAAAATACAGTACTTACATGGATACGGGAGCCATGAAACAGGAGGAAATTGTCGCGGCCCTTTTAAAAAAGATAGAAACGCTCGCGGCCCAGCAATCCGTTTTGATTACGAACGTCCGCCCGGATGATGTGGAGGAAAAACCGAATTTCCGGATTTATAAAACCAGCATTGATTGTGAAGGAAAGCTCGGAAACGTGTTAATGTTCATCCATTTGCTGGAACAATCCGATTATCTGTTTCAGGTTGAGCGTTATTCCATGGGACCCAAATCCAAGGGGTCTGACATCATAAAATGCACGCTGGACATTGCCCGCATTCTGATCACCGTCGAAAAACCCACAGCGGCGTTGGAAACAGGAAGATTTTGATATGAGGACCTTCGCCCTGGTTGTTCTTTTCTCTTGCCTTTTCGTTCCTTTCGCGTTTTCCGGGATTTCGCGAGATGATTATCAGCGGGTCATGAACCTGTTTGAAGAAGGGCAATACAACGAATCGATCGCGATCCTGAAGTCCTCGCTTGACCAGGATCCGAACCAGGCGGTCTTGTACAATTTGCTCGGGATGATTTATTTGAAGCAGGGCGAATCGATTGCCAGCGCCATCGGCTCTTTTGAGGAGGCGATTCGGATCGACCCTGATTACATGGACGCTTATTTTAACCTTGCCTCAACCTATGCCAGTTCCGCAAACAGACCCGAGCTTGCGGCTGATTATTTCAAGAAGACTCTGGAAGCCGATCCGAAGTATGTCCGGGCTTATTTTGGTCTCGGATGGTTTGTTCTTACGACCCAGGAGAAACCGGAGGAAGCGTCGGAATATTTCAAAAAGGCAGTTGAATATTTTCCGGATTTTTCGGAAGCTTATTATGGTCTTGGTCTTTCCTATATTCAAATGGGGAAAGCGCCGCTGGCGCTTGAGTCGATTTCCAAAGTTAGGGCCATGGGCCGGGAAGACTTGGCTTATTATCTCGAAACCATTCTTCGGGGCGGAAAGGTCTCTGTTCCGATACCGGAAGACCCGCTTGCTGAGGTTCCTTTGGCAGATAACGAAGCGTTACCTTCTCAAGAAACGGCGCCGGAGTGGGGGAAGGGGACGGGATTTCCCGAACAGGTCGTGAATCGGGAGGATAAGATTTCGAAAGGGATGACCGCTCAAGACGAGATTTCGGAAAGCAATAATCCCTTTCAGCTTTACTAGATTTCTGCCCCGTCATTTACTGATATATTTGTTTCCCCTGAAGGTGGATATTTTCGGCGATACTTCAGGCGAATATATTTTAAGGTTAAGTGTGGATATGCGTACCCGTAGGCCTTGAGGAAACTTTATGCGTCTTTTTTCTTTTTCCACAAAGTGGGCGGTTTTTCTGGTGATCGGAATTCTCGCCATTTTTTTCCGAACTTATTCACTTCATGGCGGCCCCTTCATGATGTTTCGCGACTCAGAAACTATGGCTCGCGAGCTTATTGACCGTGAAATGAGAGGTCAGATCGGNNGAGCGCGTTAGAAAAAAAAGTTCCGGGAATTTCCGACGCTGACAAAAAATCTTGGGTGGATCATCAGCTCAGGAATCTTGCGGAGACAGGGGGTGATGAAAGATACGAAGCGGCGGTAAGAAGATCGGAGAACCTCATTGAGCGCGTTCGCGAGGAAAATTGGTTGGGCCCCCGTTATCTGCTTGAGGCGGATCCCTATCATTACCTTTATCAGGTGGAAAAAATTCTTACGGATGGGTTTCTTACGGAGAACTTCAGGAGCGGGCGGTATTTCCATCCCCTGATGCGGGCCCCGCACGGTCATTGGGGAGAAGCCTTGCTTCACCCTTATGTGGGGGTATTTACCTACCGCCTTTTTCAGTGGTTTGATCCGGATGTTTCTTTGGTAAGGGCTCTTGGTTTTGTCCCGCTGGGTTTGATACTTCTGATTTTGATCGGATACGGAGTGTTGGGAAAAAGTTTTGGTCTTGGCTGGAAGGAAAATGCGTTCGGGATGGCGACCCTGGTTCTATCGCCGATTTTTATCCAGAGAAGTGCCTTGGGATGGTTTGATACGGACCCCTACAATTGTCTTTTTCCAATCCTTATTTTGTCTTGCGTGATGCAAAGTTTTCGTCAACCCAGGTATTTCTGGGCAGGGGTATGGGGCGCCGGTTTTTTGACGGCATTTTATGGTTTTTTCTGGAATGGTTGGCTTTTTATTTTCCCGCTCTNNGGCGAGCATTTTGGTGAGCACGGTGTTTTTGGTGTTGTTGCGAAGGTCTCAATCTCGCGCTTTGGCGAGGGCGACATGTCGCTTCGCGGCCTTGTATCTGATGATTAGCGGATTGTTTTTATTGATTTTTTGGTCGCCGGAGAGGTTGTCGGGGATGCTCCGAATGGCCGCGACATTGCTGAAACAGTTCGCGTTGGCGGATTTTGATATCTGGCCTAATGTTTTTTTGACGGTTGGTGAAGCCGGGGGAATTACGCTGAAAAAGCTTGTTTTTCTGACCGGTAATTACGTCACGTTTGCCGTGGCTTTTGCCGGTGTTTTGTTAGAAGGCTGGAAATCTTTCCGGCGCGATGATATTTTTCGTCAATTTCGTTATCTTTTTTTACTGATCTTCAGTCTTCCGCTGTTTTTTATTTCTCTAAAGACCGAGAGATTTTCTCTTCTTTTTGTTCTACCTTTGTCACTTTTCGTCAGTTTTGGAGTGGCTCGGATTGTGGACCTTGCCGACAATTGGTGGCGTCGCGCCGGAATTTCCCGGCATCCGGATCGAAATTTCGCTCGACGGCTTGCGACTTACCTTTTGTTTTTGGCGGGATTCCTCCCGCTGATGTTATTGACCGCTCACGTTGTCGCTCGAAATATCACGCCGATCATGGATGATGTCTGGAATGCCGCAATGACGGATCTGCGTGAAAAGACGCCTCATGACGCGATCATTAACAGTTGGTGGCCACCCGGTCACTTTATTACTGGCGTCGCGCGCCGGCGCGTTACGGTTGATGGTGGAAGCCAACACTTTCACGTCACTTACTGGATGGCCCGTGCACTGATGGCTGAAAATGAACGAGAGGCCGCCGGGATTTTTCGCATGCTTAACTTGAGCGGAGAGGAGGCCCTTCTTTTCCTGACGGAAGGGGGAATGGAGGTCCCTGACGCGGTTGATTTGCTGCTAAAGATAGTCTGTCTGGGACGCGACGAGGCATCCCTGGAGCTTCCATCGTCCATGACGGAAGAGCAGAAAGAATCGCTTCTTGACCTGACCCACGGGAGGGGTGAACTTCCTCCCTCGTATGTTCTTGTTTACGATGATCTCATTACGCAAAATCTCGCGGTGAGCACTATGGCTCAATGGGATTTCAGGAAGGCGATGGAAATTCGAGAAAAGCGACGCGCGCGTAGTCCCGGCCCTTTGGGTTTTTTTGATAAGAATGCCGTCGCGGGTTATATGCGGGATTTTTTGAGAGTTTCAGGCGAATTTGCCAAATATACCGCGGCGGCAAAGCTGGATCGACGAGAAGGCTCTCTTCTCCTTTTTTCTAACGGGGTAGCCGTGAATCTCGCGTCACAGGACGCGTTCATCTTTTTGCCCGCGAAAAAAAGCCGCGTAAGGCCGGCAAGTTTATTCTATCTTGATGGGAACCGATTGGTTGAAAAGATCTATCCGGACAAGGGGATTGAGGCCTCGGCACTTTATTTCGAAGAGGAAGGCGCTTTCTATTGCGTGATCGCTGACGCCAGGCTGATTCGTTCGCTTTTGTTCAGGCTTTATTATCTCAGAGCCCAGGGGCTGGATTATTTTAAGCCATTTGCGGGAAAAGGAACTTTGGAGAAAGGAACAGTCGTTAGGATTTTTGAGCTTAATCGCGGCCGATTTTTGGACGGTTGAGTCGCGCTCGCGCGTGGCGGGAGTTTTTTGTCCAACGAAATGAACAACAGAAAGCGAGGTCTTTTATGAGTCAACGAATGCTTGTTATTTTAAGCGGAGCGACCCTGTTTTTTTTACTGTCAGCGGGGGGACTACAAGCGGAAAATTACGTCTCGGACAAGGACGAGTCCGTGAAAAAAATGGGAGTTGCCTGGAACATCGCGGAGGACAGGATGATCGCCAATTACGCGGGTGTTTACCAGCCCGAGGGCCTGGATGTCTACATGAAACGACACTTTGATCTGTTTGCTGCCAAGCTCGACCAGCTGAGCGCGGAAATTAACCAGCTTCAAAAAAAGGTGGACAGTTTGATGGGAAAAGGAACGGGGACGGGAGGCGTACTTTCTTCAGGGCAGAAGTCCTGAGTCCTTTTCCAAGGTAAATTTTAGGAAGCAGTGAGGACGGGCGGGGAAACGTGAAATTTGATGAAGGGATATCGTTCAGACACGAGAGGAAAAACAGACGGAATGAAAATTATCAAAAGGTGGATTAAACCTTGCCATCAACGGCCCGGTTCACGCGGAGGCTCAGAGGGGAGTGTCCTTGTCGTATCTTTTTTTGTGCTCGCCCTTCTTGCCATGTTTATGACGACGGTGGGCTACGTCGCCCGCCAGAGATTTCAGATGGTATCGCGGCTGGATACCCGACAAAAGCTACGCTATATTGGGGACTCGGGTGTGCAAAAGGCGATTCATGTTTTGGTGATGCATCGTGAACGTCATCCTACTTATGACTCGCTGAATCAAAGCTGGAGCCGGAACGAGCCGGAGTTTAAAGACGTTAAGGTTGGTGATGGTTTCTTTTCCGTTTATCGGTCGGAGGATTTTCCCCTCGACGCTGAAAGCTCAGGCGAAGAACCCCCGGCGCAGGGTCTCGTTGATGAGGAAAGTAAGATCAACATCAACGCGGTTCGCTTGACGGATATACTGAGGAGACTTTTTCGCGAGGCTACGGGTTTGTCGGATGGCGAAGTCGCCGCGTGGGTTGATGCGCTAGAGGACTGGATTGATGAAGATAATGATACCCGTTCATTGGGCGCCGAGGACCGTTACTATCGGGGCTTGAATCCACCCTATCTTCCCCGAAACGGGGTGTTGGCGACACTCTCGGAATTGCAATGGATCAAAGGAATTACCCCCGAGATTTATCGGAAAATGAAACCGTATATCACACTCCATAGTTCCGGACGGGTCAATTTGAATACAGCTTCGGAGCCGGTGCTTTCCGCGCTGGGTTTTATTCCTTCGCTGGTCAGTAAAATAAAAAATTATCGTTCTGGAAGAGATGGGCTGATCGGCACGGAAGATGATCAGTCGTTTGATAATGTGTCGACCGCGGCGCAACAACTTGCCAAGGAAGGGTATTTGAGTGATAATGAACGCGCGAATTTTGATGCCGTGATCCAGTCGGGATTTCTTTCGGTCAAATCCCAGTTTTTTACCGCCCAGGTTCTCGCCAGGTTGGAGCATAAAAAACAAGCGATGCGGGTTGTGGCGACTTTTGACGAAAGGGGAATGATTAAACGGTGGGAAGAAACATTCGTTGGCTCCTGATTACCGGATTATTGTTGCTCGGCATCTTTCCGCTCACGGCGCTCTTGGCCCAAGATGAGGGTGGATTGATTCCTGAGCTTAAACTGTTTTCAAAAGCCCTGAGCGCCATTTGTGAAGCCTATCCCGGGGACGTGGCGGCCCGTAATTTGTTCTACGAAGCGGTTAAGGGGATGATGAGCTCTTTGGACGATTTTTCAGAGTTTATTGACCCGGAGCGCTACAAACTTCTTGAAATTCACATGAGGGGTGAGTACGCGGGGATCGGCGCCATTCTCCAGATCGTTCAGGAGCGGGTGACGGTTCGTGCCGTGGAACCCGGAAAGCCCGCGGAGCAGGCCGGCCTTCGGGCGGGAGACGTGATCCTGAAAGTGGACGGGATTTCGGTCGAGAAAAAATCAGTCGCTGAAGTTTCAGCCCTTTTGCGTGGCTCCGAGAATACGCCGGTGGTACTTACCGTGCTTCGCGAGCCCGCGGTTGAACCTTTTGACCTGACGGTTCAGCGCCAAAAAATTCAGATTCCGGCGATTCAGGACGCGAGAATGATCGGGAAGCGCCTAGCGTACTTCCGTCTGACGGCTTGGCAGGACCACACGATGGAGCAGGTCGACCAGACGCTTGAAGATTTCAGAGAAAACGGGATGAAAGCGCTGATTATTGATCTTCGGAATAATGACGGAGGGCTTCTTCCCCAGGCTGTGGCGTTGGCGGAGCGTTTTTTAACGCGGGGAAAAAAGATCGTATCGGTTCAGAGCAAGATCCAGGAACAGAAAAAAGAATATTTTGTTGCCGGGGATGGTGAGTACGCGGAGATCGAGTTGGTGATATTGGTGAATGAAAAAAGCGCGAGCGCCTCCGAAGTTTTTTCCGCGGCGATGCAGGACCATCGGCGCGCCGTGATCGTTGGCGTGAAAACGTTCGGAAAAGGATCGGTTCAGTCCGTGATTCCACTTGATGATGTCAGCGGCATGAAATTGACCACGGCTCGTTATTTGACCCCTTCAGGACGGATGATCGACAAGATTGGATTGACCCCGGATCGCGTGGTCGTCAACGGTCCGGAGGGAGTTCCGGGGATGGATCACCAAACCCTGGAAGCGATCGCGGTTTTGAAAAATTATATGTGACGCTACGGGAGCGGTCGTGTCTTTTTAACGTCAGTATTCTGGTTTCATCTCGGGATCGATATTTCTTATCACTTAGGAGGAAAATTGTATGAAGAAACAGACGGGTTTGGTTGTTGTATTAATCGTTGTCGCGGTTGCCATCGGGGGAACCTATTACCGCTTGAACGTGAAGGCTGATAAAACGACGCTGAATACCACGGTAAAGTCGCAAGACGCCAGTCAGGGATCCGGTATCCCTTTTCCGGAAAAAATGAATCAACTGAGCCGGAACATGTCATTATGGGGGAGATTGAGCCCGGAGGAAAAGACGCAAGCGGTCGACGCGGTGATCGCCCTCTACAGGAACCGGGATAATATCGCCATTCTGAATACCGGTGAGTTTTATGTCGGAAAAATTGATGAAACGATCCGGGGGAACCCTCCCGTTGCCAATATGGACATTATGACGCTGATGCGTATTCTTTCGATCATGGAATATGATTTTTACAACGGGCAAAATAAAGACGAACTTGCCCGCAACACTCTTGGTGACAAGGGGTATGAGGACAACCGAACGCGCCGGAGAATGACGGCGATGTTGGGCGCTCGTTAGCGGCGTTTGGGTTGTTCGAGAATCAGGAAAGGCAGGTGCCTGTCATGGACGGACGCCTGCCTTTTTTATTGATGGTTTGGGGAGAGGGCTAAGGTTTCGAAACTGAAGGCTAAAACGAGAGGGACTGTGTGTAACAGAAGACGTTCAAAGGCTGTCTGAATTTGCCATTCAAGGTTATAAGGGGACGTAAGAATGGCTACCGCGTATCCGAGGTTAACCAGCAAAAAAATTCCCACGGGCACCCATTTATAGCGAGAGCGGCCGTTTCTGAAACCCAGATAAAAAACAGCAATCAGGAAAAATCCCCACAAGCCGCGCCAGAGGGTAAATGAAGTGACGCTTTTCCGGTAGGCATTGAGCAAAAGAAGGACACGATCCCATCCTGAAAAAAGAAGGGTTAAATAGTCGAAGAGAGTTCGTCCCGATCCGAGGTAGTCTCCAGTAGTGCCCAGAAATGTTTTCAATATCAAAATGGCCAGAACAGGAAGAATCGCTCCGGACAGGAAACAGTAAAGGCGCCGCGAGAATTGCCTCTTCGACTTTATTTTTTCAAAAAACAGAATAGCCATTAAAAGACAACTGAACGACAGGATGAACAGGATGCCCTCATTTTTTGTCCAGGCCGCGAGTCCCGACAAAAGTCCTGAAACCCTCCATAACTTTTCTTCCTTTTCACGAAGGGCGATGATGGCGGTCAAAGTCGCGCCCGCGATGAAGAATGATAAAGGGACGTCCGCGTAGAAGTGCACCGCCCAAAAAAAACAGGGCCCGAGAATAAGAAAAAAGGATGCCCCCAGATACCCCGTGAACGCGGACACCGTCGAGGTCAAATACCAGATCAGGAGGAAAGCGCAGGACAGGTAAAATCCAATGGCGAGAAAGGGGGCCCAGAGAAATGCTTCTTTACCTAACCAGAGCCAACCCCAGGCCAGGGAACCGGGTAAAAGAAGGGGATAATCAGGGTGAGTCCAGAAAAGATCGGGGGAAAAAAGATTTTGCCATTCCGCGGGCGCGCGGAACATGAATTTAGCTTTGAGCGCCCAAAAATAGTAGGCGTCCCATCCGCCGAAAACATTGAGCGAGATTGTCAGAGAGTAGAAATCGAGTGTCCTGATGAGGATAAAAACAAAAAGCAAAAAACCCGTTATCAGAAAGACAGTTGGGAGGAGGTTGAATTTTGGGAGTGAAAATGGCCCGATGGATTTTGCCCAGAACGAAAGACGGGTTGGCCTGAAGCTAGACAGAAGTTTTTTGACTGAAAAAATCATGATGCCTAACCCCGCGACAAGCGTGGTCCACGTCGCGACCGGGGGAGCGACGAGATAAGCGAAGAAAAGCAGAAGAGAACATGCGCCATAGCCTATCGGGAAAGAGACAGCGCTCAGGAATAAAATTTTTTGGGGAAACCGGGTATGTTGCAAAAAAGGCGCGATCAGCAGACAACCAAGCAAAGGAGGAAAAATAAAGGCGGAAAAAAAGGTCATGGTTGTTTGACGGCGATAGCCTTGCCGCCGGAGGGGCCCTGGATGATCCGGTAATTGGTTTCGTGGCTTCGGCGTATGGCCATCGCGGCGTTTGAACAATTAATGATCGCGACGCGCTCGGATGGAAAGGGGGTTAGCACAAGGGGCGCCAGGTGAGCTTGCGCGGCACAGAAAGGCTCCATGCGGGCGTCGTGTGGATCGTAGGGAATATCCATGATAAAACTGACCTTTCCCGTTTGGGGCAGAAAAGGTTTCAATGAACCGAATTCAAAACCGGGAGATTTGAACATGGCCGAATGTCCACCGAACAGTATTCGGCGGAGCGGGTAAGCTTGCGGAGGCGCCGATGGCTTTCGGGAGGTTATCACCAGAAGAAAAGCGACCCCGTAGAATACAACTCGCGCGATCCGCGTCCAGGACGGCAGGCCGTTCCGCTCCACTTTTAATCTGTCTTTAAGCATAAAACTGTTCCCGGGTGTAGCGAGCCAAGTCTGAAAAATCAGCGAAAGAAACGCCACAAATTCCTGTTGAAGAGTAGCACCGCCGAATTATAACGGTTTGATTTTGTCGCACAAGATTATTCTCGGGTTTTCCGGGCAGGGAACGCGGGCGGGGAGCGTTACCCGCTATCTCCAAAAGGTTGGTTTTTTCAGCGCGGCCATGAGAAACGAATCAAACAGGATAATCGTGAATACCATAGCGGCGAGCGGATGCAGGAGCGCCGCCATCCGATTCGCTCGAACGATGGAGTGGGTTTTAAAAGCCGTGGCTAACAGGATCCCGACAAGCAGGGCGCCCGCGATGAACGCGGCGTTATGACCCGCCAGAAAGGGCAAGATGAGAAAGGGAAGAACGGAAAAGAAAAAGACGCTTGAAACGCACCGCGAGAGACGCCAGGGGTTTTGCTCGAAGGCGTGCAGATAAATTCTCCTCCAGCCGCGCCAGAGACTGTTGAATGAGTCGTACATCCGCGTCCCGTAAACTTCCATTCCAAACGCGCAGAGGCCTCTCGCGCCTGATTCTTTTGTTTTTTTCATCATCGCGAAATCCTCGAGAAAGGCTTCTTTGAGAGCCTCATGCCCGCCAAAACCGAGGTAGTGGTCTTTGCGGACGAGAAGATATTGACCGTTACCAAAACAGATTTTTGATTTTGGGTCGTTGATTTTCCGGACGGGGAACCAGAGCCCCATGTAGCCCATGGCGCAGGGCTGGATAAGGTTCTCCCAGAACCCATGGGTGAGACACCGCGGGAAAAGGGTTAAAAGATCCAGGGCCTCTTTTTCCGCGTAGGCCACCGAAGCATCAACGCCACCGGGTTGATGGCGAGTATCCGCGTCTGTAAAAAGAAACCAGTCACCCGTCGCGTGGTTTTTCCCGAGA
This sequence comes from Candidatus Omnitrophica bacterium UBA1443, assembly GCA_002329545.1. Taxonomy (GTDB): domain Bacteria; phylum Omnitrophota; class Omnitrophia; order Omnitrophales; family Aquincolibacteriaceae; genus UBA1443. The sequence goes on along the minus strand of DCTJ01000074.1, from coordinate 11,807 downwards.
TGAAGCGCGAAGTTTTTCCCCGTCCAGCCGTCAGGAGTTTTCGGGGTATTCAAGTATTTCAAAATGGGGGAAGTTTTCTTTTGAGGGGAAGGGCGCCTGTTCTCCGTAATTTCAAGGGCGCCCAATTCCTTGAGAATGATCTCGGTACGATCTGACGAACAATTATTAATCACGATGATCTCGTCGTTCTCGCGGAGTTGTGTTAAAAGGGACTTCACACAATCCGCGATGTTTTTCTCTTCGTTTTTTGCTGGGATCAGGATCGAGACAGAACCCGTTCGGGTGTTTTGGGGTGAAACCCGCAGTTCTGGCGCGCGGGCAAGCTCCGATAATGAGCGGAAACTGCGGTAAATCCATACGGCCAAGGCGGTGGCAAGATAAAGCAGAACGAAAGTTTCCATAGACCCGCAAATCTAAACGAATGGTATGACCCGGTCAAGAAAAAGTACGGCTTGGATGCTCCGTGGAATGAAATCCTGATTGAGCGAGTGAAACGAAAATGACCGTGCGGATATTTCGAAATCGTGGAACAGTTTTTCCTGATTTTTCTTGAAGGGAAGGGGTATCTCTTTTATAATCGCGCCACTTATGGCAAACCTCCTAATGCTAAATCTTGAAACTCTTAAAGCGGCACAGTCCCTTGACGGGGAGATCCATCAGGCCAACCTTCTCTTGACACAAATCCCCGAAAAGCGAAGCCATCTCTCCCAGGAGCTGGAGGGGAAAAAGAGCCGTCTCACCGAGCTTGATAAATCTCTGAAAGATCTACAACTGAATCTGAAGGAAAAGGAGATGGAGCTTTCCCAAAAGGAAGCGCAGGTCAAAAAACTTGACGGCCAGCTTTCTCTTGTCAAAACGAACAAGGAATACAGCGCTCTCCAGCAGGAGATCGCGTCGCTTAAAGCGGATAACTCGCTGCTGGAAGAAGATATCATAAAAAAAATGGACGAGGTCGAGGTGGTCAAGGACGAAGTCCAAACAGAAAAGAACCATTTCGCGGATATTACAAAGTCCTACCAGACTCAGGATCAGGAACTTCTCGCTCAGGAAAAAGAGTTGCAAAAGAGACTTCAGGAAATTACGAAACAGCGACAGGACGTTGTGGCGCGGCTTCCACGTGAAATTGGCGATCTCTACAACCGGATTGCTCAGAAAAAAGACGGGATGGCCCTTGCTCCTGTCACCGGAGAAGTTTGCAGCGCGTGCCAGATGCGGATTCGCCCTCAGGTAATTAATGAGCTTACGTTGGGGGAGCAGATCATCGTTTGCGAGAATTGCTCCCGTATTCTTTTCTTTGACGTCTGATTACTCTCAGCTGTTTTGAAAATTCTTCCTCATTTCCCGCGAATCCGTTCCGTTTTTCCTTGAAAAAACGCCTCGGACGACATAGAATACAGTTCCGATTTTGAATCTTAAGTCCTTGCCCTGAATCGTTTTCATGGTTTTTGATCCCAAGGCCCCGGGTGGGTGTGTGTACGATCGGCTCCCGGGCGAGAAACCTGAAACAATCAGTAAGCATGTTCCTTCATTAAACATAATCAGCGGTAATGCACTTAATCTGTGGAAAGGCAGTCACATGACACCTCAAACGCTTGAAAAAAATCTATCCGGAGCCCCGAAAATGGAAAAATCAAAATTTGTCACCATGGATGCCAACGAAGCTGTCGCGCATGTCGCTTACCGTATTAATGAGTGCATCGCCATCTATCCCATCACGCCGTCTTCACC
>DCTJ01000074.1:0-9989 GCA_002329545.1 Candidatus Omnitrophica bacterium UBA1443 | reverse complement strand
CCCAATATGTACAAGATCGCCGGGGAATTGACCTCGATGGTGATCCACGTGTCCGCCCGGTCCCTGGCGTGCCAGGCCCTTTCGATTTTTGGTGATCATTCCGACGTGATGGCGGTTCGCCAGACCGGTTACGCGATGCTTGCTTCTGAATCGGTTCAAGAAGCGATGGATATGGCGCTCATCGCGCAAGCGGCAAGCCTTGAGTCCCGCATTCCTTTCCTTCATTTCTTTGATGGATTTCGCACGTCACATGAAGTCCAGAAAATCGAAGTTCTTTCAGAAGACCAGATCCGCTCAATGGTCGATATGGCCAAGGTGATGGAGCATCGCAACCGGGCGCTTTCTCCTGAAAACCCCGTGATTCGAGGCACGGCCCAGAACCCCGACGTTTATTTCCAGGCCCGTGAAACTGTGAACCAGTTTTACAATGCTTGCCCGGACACTGTTCAGAAAATGATGGATAAGTTCGCGAAGGTGTCCGGACGTCAGTACAATCTTTTTAAATACACGGGGCCGAAGTATGCCGAGCAGGTCATGGTAATTATGGCGTCCGGTGTCGAAGTCGCTGAGGAGACCGTGAAGGCCATGATGGCGAAAGGCTCAAAGGTTGGATGCCTTAAGGTTTCGCTTTACCGTCCTTTCGATGTGAAACGTTTCGTCAGCGCCCTCCCTGAAACCACTAAAAATCTTATTGTTCTTGACCGCACCAAAGAACCCGGCTCCATTGGAGAACCGCTTTATCAGGATGTCGTGAGCGCCATCCAGGAGGCCTCCCAGAATGGCTGGTCCAAATTCCGGCAGGCTCCCAAGATTTATGGCGGCCGCTACGGGCTTTCTTCAAAGGAATTTACGCCGGCGATGGTGAAGGGTGTTTTTGATTTCTTTTCATCCGGCAAGACGAAACATGGCTTCACGATCGGGATCAATGACGATGTGACGCGCACGAGCATTCCTTACGACGCGACGTACTCGATTGAATCTGACAAGGTGGTTCGCGCGATGTTTTACGGTCTGGGGTCGGATGGAACGGTCGGGGCCAACAAGAACTCGATCAAGATTATCGGCGAAAACACGGAAAATTTCGCCCAGGGCTTTTTTGTCTATGACTCGAAAAAGTCCGGCGCGATCACCGTGTCTCATTTGCGTTTTGGGCCGGAACCGATCCGGTCGCCTTATCTGATCAGCGTCGCGGATTTTATCGCATGTCACCAGACGGTGTTTCTTGAAAAATATGACATGCTTCGCAATGCCAAGATGGGCGGGACTTTCCTTTTGAACGTTCCGTGGGAGGCGGACAAGGTTTGGGAGAATCTTCCGCTTGAAGTCCAGAAAGTCATCCTCGAGAAAAAGCTGAAGTTTTACGTGATTGACGCGTATAAAGTGGCGGCGGCGAGCGGGATGGGAATGCGCATTAACACCATCATGCAAGTCTGCTTTTTCGCGATTTCGGGTGTCTTGCCCCGCGAACAGGCGATTGAGGAAATTAAGAAGTCGATTCGCAAGACCTACGGTAAAAAAGGCGAAGAGGTTGTTAACCGAAATCTGCAAGCCGTGGATATGACCCTGGCCCATTTGCATGAAATTAAGGTCCCTTCGGTGGCGGACAGTCGAGTCAGGAAGTCGCCGCCGGTTACGCCGAACGCGCCACAGTTCGTCAAGGATGTGTTGGGCGCTATTGTCGCGGGAAATGGCGACGATCTTCCGGTAAGCGCGTTTCCCGTGGACGGGACTTATCCGACCGCGACAACCCAGTATGAAAAGCGCAACATCGCGCTTGAAATTCCGGTTTGGGATCCGGAAATTTGTATCCAATGCGGCAAGTGCAACATTGTTTGCCCTCACGCGGTCATTCGGATGAAGGTTTATGATCCGAAGCATCTTGAGAAGGCGCCTGAAGGTTTTAAATCCGCGGACGCCAAGATGCCCGTTTTTAAAGGGCAAAAGTTTACCATCCAGATCGCGCCGGAAGACTGCACGGGTTGCGGTGTTTGCGTCGAGACGTGCCCGGCGAAAAGCAAAACGGATCCCTCCAAGAAGGCGATCAATATGCAACCGCAAATTCCGATTCGTGAATCCGAAAAGCCGAAATGGGACTATTTCCTCAACATTCCGGATTTCGATCGCGCGAAGCTGAACCCGGGGCTTGTGAATCAGCAACAGGCGATGCGTCCGTTGTTTGAATTTTCGGGAGCGTGTGCCGGTTGCGGCGAGACTCCTTACGTCAAGCTCGTGTCCCAGCTTTTTGGTGACCGCGCGGTGATCGCCAACGCGACCGGTTGCTCGTCGATTTATGGCGGGAATATGCCCACAACTCCGTGGGCGAAGGACGCGAACGGCAGGGGACCCGCTTGGGCCAATTCTCTTTTTGAGGATAACGCGGAATTTGGTTTTGGTTTCCGCATGGCGATCGATAAACAAAAGGAGTTCGCGGAAGAGCTTCTCAAAAAGCTCGAAGGGAAAATTGGCGCGGACCAGGTTAATGCCTTGCTCCACGCCCCCCAGAAAACCGAGGGTGACATCCAGGCGCAGAGAGAACGTGTCGCCGATCTCAAGAAGAAGCTCGCGACGCTTCAGCCTGACCCGGACGCGGGGCAGTTGCTTTCGCTGGCGGACACGCTCGTCAAAAGGAGANNCGGTTGGGCTTATGATATCGGTTTTGGCGGACTGGATCACGTGATCGCGTCCGGGCGGAACGTGAATATTCTTGTCCTCGATACCGAGGTGTATTCAAACACCGGCGGACAGATGTCAAAATCAACTCCGCGTTCGGCCGTCGCGAAGTTCGCGATGGCCGGAAAGTCGGCCGGCAAGAAAAATCTTGGTCTGATCGCGATGACTTACGGGAACGTTTACGTGGCCTCCATCGCTCTCGGGGCGAATGATCAACAGGCGCTTAAGGCGATCCTCGAGGCCGAAGCTTACGATGGACCGTCTCTGATTATCGCGTACAGTCATTGCATCGCTCACGGAATTAATATGACCAAGGGCTTGCAGGAGCAGAAAGCCGCCGTGGCGTCCGGTCAGTGGGTGCTTTACCGGTTCGATCCGTCCAAACTGGAAAAAGGGGAGAATCCGCTTGTGATCGATTCGAAAGCTCCCTCAATACCCGTGGAACAATTTTTGTTGGCCGAGAACCGTTTCAAAATGCTGACGAAAAGCAAGCCGGAACGCGCGAAAGAGCTTTTCAAGCTTGCTCAGAGGGACGTGGATTACCGATGGAAACTTTTTGAGTATCTCGCTCAAGGCAAGGCTCAGCCGGATGCGCCGACGAGCGGTTCTGCATCCTAGACAAACAGCTGTTCAACGATCCCAGATGATAAGGAATACATTATGAAACCAGATACCGTTGCTTCCGTGCCCCCTAAAAAAGATCTGAAAGCGTTGTTCGAACCACAGACGATCGCTGTGGTTGGAGCCTCCCGGCGGCCGGAAGCGGTTGGGTACGCGATCACCCGAAACCTTTTGAGCACGGGTTATAAAGGAAAGATCTATCTGGTGAATCCGAAAGCCGACGAGATTATGGGAATGAAGTGTTACCCGTCCGTGGCGGATATTCCCGGAGTAATCGATCTGGCGATGTTTATTATTCCGGCGGCCGGTGTCCCCGCTGAACTTGAGGCGTGCGCCCAAAAAGGGGCCAAAGCGGCGATCGTTATTTCCGCGGGGTTTCGGGAAGTGGGGCCTGAAGGGTTGAAGCTTGAAAAACAGGTTCAGAAAATAGCGGAACAATATGGCGTGGCTGTGCTGGGGCCGAATTGTCTCGGTCTCATTAATAACGATCCGGAGTTCAGTATGAACGCCAGCTTTGCCGGGACCATACCGATGCCCGGTAATGTCGCTTTTGTCTCCCAGAGTGGCGCGCTCGGGACGGCGTTGCTTGATTACGCCCGGGGAGAAAACATAGGGTTTTCGAAGTTCGTAAGTTTGGGAAATAAAGTCGGCGTGACCGAACTGGAAGTTCTTCATTACCTGAAGGATGATCCGAAAACGAGCGTCATCATTATGTATCTGGAGGACATTGTCAAAGGCCAGGAGTTCATTGAGCTGAGCCGCGAGATTACGGGTGAGATCGCGAAGACCAAACCGATCCTCGTCATTAAATCGGGACGGACGAAAGAAGGCGCCAAGGCCGCCAGCTCTCATACAGGGTCGTTAATGGGTTCCGACGAAGTTTACGATGCCGTCTTCGCCCAATCAGGGGTCATGCGGATGAATTCCGCCCAGGAAATGTTTGGCCTGGCGGTGGCTTTTGCCAATCAGCCCCTCATGAAAGGGAACCGCGTTGCCATCGTGACGAACGCGGGTGGCCCCGGGATTATGGCGACGGACGCTTGCGTGAAGGCGGGCCTTAAAATGGCGGAAATGGGATCCCAGACGGTCTCAAAGCTTAAGGAAAAACTGCCCCCCACTTCTAATTTTTCGAATCCGATCGATGTGATCGGCGACGCGCGGCATGATCGTTACGAGCACGCCTTGCGGACGGTGATCGCTGAACCTAATGTGGACGGGATTATGGTGTTGCTTACGCCGCAAGCGATGACGGAAGCGGAAGCGACGGCCCGTGTGATCGTGGAGCTTGACAAGATATCGGACAAGACGATCGTGACGTGTTTTATGGGACATTCGGACGTTGATGCCGGCGTAAAAATTCTCAAGGAACACAATATTCCGCATTACCGATTTCCTGAGGCGGCGGCGGGGGCGCTCGCGGCCATGAATAGTTACCAAAAGTGGCTTGGGCGTCAGCGGACCGGAATCAAGCATTATCAAGTTGACCGTGAGCGTGTTTGTCAGGCCATCAAGTCTGCCGCGAAAGCGGATCGCAAATTTCTTCCTATCAATGAATCGATGGAAATCTTTAACGCGTACGGATTTCCGGTCATCCCGTGGGCGTTTGTTCGTACCCAGGAGGAGGCTTGCGAATCCGCGGCGAAGATTGGTTTCCCCGTCGTGATGAAGGTTGTTTCTCAGCAGATTATTCATAAGGTTGACGTCGGAGGAGTTCGATTGAACCTGAACTCCGCCGAGGATGTCCGGGACGCGTTTCAGGACATTATGGCGGTCGGGGAGAAGCTCAAAGCGAAGATTGATGGCGTCTTTATGCAGAGGATGGCGCTTAAGGGCCGTGAAGTTATTTTGGGCATGAAACGTGATCCCCAGTTTGGTCCGGTGCTCATGTTTGGACTGGGCGGCATTTACGTCGAAGCTCTCAAGGATGTGACTTTCCGGGTCGCGCCTATTCGTGAATTGAGCGCGCGCGACATGGTTTGTAATATCCGGGCAGCGAAACTTCTTCAGGGGATTCGCGGGGAACCGCCGGCTGATCTTGCGGCCGTGGAGGATTGCCTCAAACGGCTTTCCCAGCTTTCTTGCGACCATCCCGAAATTGAGGAAATTGACATCAATCCGCTTATGGTTTACGCTGAAGGCAAGGGCGCTGGCGTGATTGACGCGCGCATCATTCTGAAATAAATAAGCCGCCCGGGGAAGGGAACTTCGGATGCGAGTGCTGTGGGCCTCGCGCGAGGAGTCTGATATGAGCGAGTTTAAGAAATTCCGGTCTTTTATTGATACGATCCAGTACCGCGAGAAGCAGTTACCATCCATTGATCCCCGATCAGGACAGTTTCCTTTTGTCACCATCTCCCGTGAGACTGGGGCGGGGGGGCATAATCTTGCCGCCAAGATTGTCGAATTCCTTCTCAAAGAAAAAGAAAACCCTCTTTTCCAGGGCTGGGAGATTTGCGACCACGATCTTTGTGAGAGAGTTGCCCAGGATCCGCAGTTGAAGATTTCTCCCCAGGCGCTGATTGTTTCGGAGTATCGTTCCGCGGTCGAGGATATGCTCACGCAATTCATTACGGGAGAAAGTCCGCAGGAAAAGGTCATGCGGAAGATGTTTTCATTGATGCGTGATCTCGCGATTTTCGGAAAAACCATTCTGATTGGCCGCGGATCGACCTGCCTGACTCGCGATCTGCCGCATGGAATTCACATTCGTCTTGTCGCTCCGTTATCCTCCAGAATTTCGCTGATGATGAGCGCCCACGGCAAAGATGAGAAGTGGGCCCGCGAGAAAATCGCGGAGCAGGACAAGGCCAAGGCGCTACTCGTGAAGACTTTTTTTCATCAGGATGTTCAAGACCCGCTTCTTTATGACGCGATCTGGAATACGGACCGCGTGACGATTGAAACCATCGCGTGGTTGATCGTTCAAAGGATCAAACAAAAAGCGGAACTTGGCAAATAAAATTTTGTTTTCGTTATTTCCGCGCGCTTAACGCTCTCGCGGGCAAAAATCCTCTCAAAAATCCCAAATAACGGATTGACACGAACGCAAAATCTGATAGTATCCCCCACCTGTTGGGGTGTAGCAAATTTTAACTACAATATCTGGCGTATTTGTCGATAGATGCTTTAAAGGGGGAAGTGAATATGGCGGAGCAGTTCCAGTCTCGAAAGATCACCAATATCCGTAAACGTGATGGCTCGATTGTCCCATTTAACGGGGTCAAGATTTATGACGCCATTCTGAAAGCTGGCGCGGCGACGGGGGATTATGACGGGACCGAAGCCCAGTTTCTGACGCTTGCCGTGATCAAGGTGATCGACAATAGATATGACCGCGGTTTTCTCGATATCGAAGCCATCCAGGATATTGTCGAGCAGGTCCTCATCACGTCGAATTACCTCAAGACCGCGCGCGCCTACATTATTTATCGCGAACAGCACAAAAAACTGCGGGGCGATAAAAAAACCGTCGTCGATGTCATTTCCTCGGTCAATGAATACCTCTACAAACAGGATTGGCGCGTGAAGGCGAATGCCAACCAGGGCTATTCGCTTGGGGGAATGATTCTCAATATCTCCGGCAAAGTGATCGCCAATTACTGGCTCTCCCACGTCTATCCCGAAGAAGTTTCTAACGCTCACCGCCACGGCGACGTCCATATCCACGATCTTGACATGCTGTCCGGCTATTGCGCGGGATGGTCGCTGAAAACTCTTTTGCGTGAGGGATTTAACGGCGTGCCGGACAAGGTGGAATCCGGGCCGCCCAAACACCTGAGTTCGGCGGTCGGGCAGATGGTCAATTTTCTCGGGACACTGCAGAATGAATGGGCGGGCGCGCAGGCGTTTTCGTCGTTTGACACGTATCTCGCGCCTTATATCCGGATCGACAAGCTCCCTTACGAGAAGGTGAAGCAGAGCATGCAGGAATTTATCTACAACCTGAACGTGCCGTCGCGGTGGGGGACCCAGACGCCTTTTACGAACGTGACGTTTGACTGGGTCTGTCCGGAGGATTTGCGCGCGGAGCATCCCATCGTCGGTGGGAAGGAAATGGATTTTACTTACGGCGAACTGGGTGAGGAAATGGCCATGATCAACAAGGCGTACATTGAGGTCATGATGAAAGGGGACGCCAAGGGACGGGTATTCACGTTCCCGATCCCGACCTACAACATCNNCACGTTCCCGATCCCGACCTACAATATCACTCCGGATTTTGACTGGGATCATCCGAACTGTGAACTTCTGTTCGAAATGACGGCCAAGTACGGTCTTCCGTATTTTCAGAATTTTCTCAATTCCGATCTCAAACCAAACCAGATTCGCTCGATGTGCTGCCGGCTTCAACTTGATTTGCGTGAACTGCTCAAGCGGGGGAACGGCCTCTTTGGTTCNNTGGTTCCGCGGAGCAAACCGGCTCACTTGGTGTTGTGACTCTCAATTGCGCCCGGATCGGATATCTGGCGAAGGGGGACGAGAGCGCCCTTTTTAACCGGGTGGATTATTTGCTACAAATCGCGAAAACCAGTCTGGAACTGAAGCGAAAGATTATTCAGCGTCACATCGAGCAGGGGCTTTTCCCCTACACGAAACGTTACCTCGGGACGCTCCGGAACCATTTCTCCACGATCGGGTTGAACGGCGTGAATGAATGTATCCGGAATTTTACGAACGATAAAGAGAACATCACGACCGAGGAAGGGTTTAAATTCGCGATCAAGCTCCTGGATCATATCCGAATGAGGATGACCGAGTTTCAAACGGAGACGGGGCATCTTTACAACCTGGAAGCAACTCCCGCCGAAGGCGCGACTTACCGGTTTGCCAAGGAGGACATCAAACGGTTTCCCGATATTTTGCACGCCGGAACCAGCGAACGTCCGTACTACACGAATTCGTCCCAGTTGCCGGTGGCTTTTACCGATGACCCGTTCGAGGCCCTTGAGCGTCAGGAGCAACTTCAGCGTCGCTACACTGGCGGAACGGTTTTGCACCTTTACATGGGGGAACGAGTTTCGTCGCATGAGGCTTGCAAGGAGATCATCAAGCGCGCGCTGACGAATTACCGGATCCCTTACATTACGATTACGCCGACGTTTTCAATCTGCCCGCGGCACGGGTATCTCTCGGGCGAACACGAATTTTGCCCCAAATGCGATGAGGAACTTATTCATGAAAAGATGCTCGCCTTGCAGGGGAGTGGTGAGCCAACAGAAACTAGGGAGGAACTGGCATGACATTAGCGGAAGTGAAAGAACGAATTGTGCTAAAAGATGAAGAACGGACTCGCTGCGAAGTGTGGACCCGTGTGATGGGTTATCACCGTCCGGTCGCGGGGTTCAACACGGGGAAAAAAGGCGAGTTTTATGAGCGAAAATACTTCAAAGAATCCGCGTGCGCGTGCGACTGCGGAGCTAGGTGATCCGGAACTTCGTGTCATCCTTTCTGAAATACCTGTCGGTGGAATAACGCCGTTTACGACGATAGACTTCCCCGGCCGTCTGGCCGGGGTTTTCTATCTTCAGGGTTGCTCATGGCGTTGCCGGTACTGCTACAACTCGGAGCTTTGGCCGTTTCCTCCGGGAGGCAATCGGATCTCACCGGATAAAATCCTTTCTTATTTGAAATCCCGGCAAGGACGACTTGACGGGATTGTGTTTTCCGGGGGAGAACCGACCGCTCACGCCGGCCTCACCAGGTGGGTCGAGGCGGTTAAGTCCATGGGCTATCAGGTCGCGCTTCATACGAATGGCATGTACCCCGATCGTCTGGGAGAGGTTTTGCCCCTCTGCGACTGGGTCGGAATCGATATCAAGGCCCCGTTTGATCAATATGCCAATGTGACGATGCGTGAGGGGAGCGGGGCGGTAGCGAAAGCCAGTCTGCGGCGGATTCTTTCAAGCCATGTTCCTTATGAATGCCGCACGACCGTGCATCCAGATTTGTTGAAAAATGAAAGCCTGCTTCAGCTTGCCACCGAGCTTCATGATCTTGGGGTCAGAGAGTTTCACGTCCAGGGATTTCGACAAGAGGGATGCCCCGATCCAGAGCTTCGCGCAAGCAGTCAGCCCGGAGCCGTCATTTCATTGGACTTGCAAGACCGGCTTAAAGCCATTTTTCCGAAATTGCAGGTGCGCGGATAATCTTGATCTGACGCGCGAAGTTTTGAAGAAGTTTTCCTCCCGTCGTGATGGTTTTTGCTTGCCACTCGCCCACGCCCGCGATCCTCGCGCGGATCTTAAGGAGTGAAGTTCCGGGTATTTCGTCCATTTTTGAAACATGAGAAAGAACGTTTTAACAAGTTGGGGGTTGGATGTCTCGTTTGGTTAAGGATAAAGTGTTTTTGACGGTTTTTCGTATGGCGGTTCCGATGCTTGCCGGGACCTTCGCCATGAACATGTATAACATGGTCGACACGTGGTTTGTTTCCCGGTTGGGGACTCAGGCGCTGGCGGCGATGTNNTCTTACTTTTCCGGTGGTGATGTTCGTTGGTTTTGTGATGCGGGGAGTGGGGACTGGCGCGATGACGGTGGTCGCCCACGCGCTGGGAAGGCGGAAACATCAAGCCGCGGCGAGGATCACGACGCACGCCATTTTTTTGGCGTCGGGGATTTCGCTCATCCTGACGGGGGCCGGCTTATGGACCTTTGAGCCGCTGTTTCTCCGGTTGGGCGCCTCCGGGGAGGTGCTTGAA
>DCTJ01000071.1:20754-21718 GCA_002329545.1 Candidatus Omnitrophica bacterium UBA1443 | reverse complement strand
GGTTTATCCAGATCACGGGTGAGATTGGAGCCGGAAAAACCACGCTTTCGCGAATGTTCCTCCAGCAGATTGGCGAAAACGTCCACACGTCACTCGTTTTCAATCCCAAGCTTTCGGAAATTGAACTGCTTGAAGTGATCGTGGAAGACTTCGGCCTCAAGCCGGCTTCAAAAAAGAGAAAAGCCTGTTTTGACGCGCTGAACCGGTTTTTGCTTGAGGAAAGCTCGAAGGGATTTAACGCGGTATTGATTATTGACGAAGCGCAGTTGCTCCCGCCGAAGGCGCTCGAACAAATTCGTCTTCTTTCCAATCTTGAGACCGCGTCCCAGAAACTGCTACAGATTATTTTAATGGGACAGCCGGAACTCAATGACCTTTTGAAACGCCGTGATCTTCGCCAGTTGAAACAGCGGATCGCGGTACGTNNTACGTTGTCATCTCCCGGAATTGAGCCTCGAGGAAGTCGGCCTTTACATCAGGCATCGACTGAAGGTCGCGGGAGCCACCGACGATATTTTTTCGCTAGAGGCCATTGGCCGGATCCACGAGCTTTCAGGGGGGATCCCGCGGGTGATCAATATCCTAGCGGACCGCGCTCTCCTTGCGGCCTTCGCGGCGGGGGCACAACGGATTGACGCGCCCATGGTGGAGTGCGCGGAAGCTGACCTGCAGGGGATTGCCGTATGAGCCTTATCCAGGCGGCGCTTAACAAGGCCGCTTCATCACAGAAGCAGAAGATGGAAACTCCGTCTCCGGAGACGGCAGGAAAGATCAAGACGTCATCGAAACCATTGCCTGATTGGCCGAAGGTGATGGATGAAAGACTGGAGCGTGAGCTTCGAGAGGTTCAGCGTCATTATGGTTCCCGGCGCGCCCTCGGGTGGAAGATCCTGGCGGGGGTTTTTATTTTGCTTTCCCTGGTTGTGCTTGGCACGATTCTTCAGCAGGTTTCAAATACCGGGTC
>DCTJ01000071.1:7341-20741 GCA_002329545.1 Candidatus Omnitrophica bacterium UBA1443 | reverse complement strand
GGGGGGTGGTGTTCCGAAAAAATTGAATTCGGCTGTTCCCGAGGGTTTGCGAGATCCGGACGGAAACACCCGCGCCAGTTTTTCATCTTTGGCGAAGATTGTGCCGGTCATAAGCAATAAAAACTTGTCCCATCAAAATCATCATGCGTTGAAGCTGACGGGTATTCTGGATCTTGGCGAGGGGGCTCGTGCCGTGATCGATGACCGGATTTTGGCGGTTGGGGATTTGGTGGGGAATGAGTGGGTGGTTATGAGGATTGATCCAGACGAAGTGACGCTGGAATCTCGAGNNTGAGCCGATGTCTGACGATCGAAAAACTTCGCATACGGTCTTTTTTCTTCTGCTTCTTGCGGTTCTTTTTTTTCTCGCCCTCAAGTATTTCCTGAAAAGTTAATCCCAATTTCAGTCGCTTGTTTCGGAAGAAGTTTTTAAAAATATCATTATTATACAATATAATATTGTATAATAATCACCATCATGAAATTTCCTTTTCTTCCGTTAGCCATAAGCCTGTCACTGGGAATGGTGTCGAGCCGGTACGCTCCATCGGTCACGCCCGTGGTTGTTTCTTTGCTGGTTATTTTGCTACCCTTCGCCTGGTTCCTGAGGGGTCGAAAATCTTTTTTCCCTGTTTTTCTNNGATGGATTGGTTTTAGTATTGATGGATTAAAACCTGAAAACAGTGTGCATCAATTCGTATCAGACCGCCGGCTTGCTGTCACGGGGATCGTCGCGACCTTGCCGGATGTTAAATGCCGCGGACGGGGCAGAAATATCTCGTTTGTCCTGAAATCAACGGAAGTCAATCTTGGTTCCCGGCGATATCCAAAGCCGCGAGCGGTGAGGGGACAAGTTTGGGTGTACTGGATTCAGCCGGCGACTGTTCCCTCCGTGGGTGACAAGGTGCGTCTTTATGGTTTGCTGAAAAAACCAAGGCAGGCCCAAAACCCCGGAGGATTTGATCAGACGCGGTACCTTGCCGAGAAAAACATTCACGCGATGATCGAAGTGATTGGGCCGAATTCGGGACGAATTGTCGCGGAAGGTTCTGTGTTTCAGCCCGCGAGATGGATCGGAAAATTACGTCTCACGATTGCCTCAAAAATTGACGTGCTTTACCAACGGCCTGAATCTTCGATGCTGAAGGCGGTCATTTTGGGTTTTCGAAGCGAGATTGCTTCAGGCCTGAAAAGCGCGTTTGTGAAGACCGGAACCATTCATCTTCTCTCCATCAGCGGGATTCATATCACGATGGTCGCGGGAGGATTTTATCTTCTGTTTCTGGCGTTGGGGGCCGGGCGACGGATGACGGCAATGTTGACGATGGCCGTCGTCCTTTGTTATGTGTCAATCTCGGGGATGGGACTGCCTGCCCAACGGGCGGGCTGGATGGCAGGGATTGTTCTTTTGGGAGTTATCTGGGGAAGGCCGTCCCTCAGCATGAACGCGTTGTGTATCGCGTTTTTTTTGATGATTCTCGCCAGACCGCGGGATCTCTGGAACATAGGGTTTCAGCTATCCTACCTGTGCGTGTTTTCACTAATTGCTTTTCTTCCGCGATTCTCGTCATGTCGTTCTCTTCCGGGTTCCCTCGGAGGTAGCCTGGTCGTGACGGCGGGGACGTTCCCGCTTGTTCTTTATTATTTTTATGTGTTTTCACCGGTAAGCCTGATGGCTAATTTTGTCGCGATTCCCGTTTTTGACGCGGCTCTTTTTCTATCTCTTTTTTCACTTCTGTTTTCAGCCGTTCCCTTGCTTGGCGAGTGGTTAATTGCGATCTCTTCCGCTTTCATTCAACTGATGAGCGCGTGGATTGTCCAACTTTCCCGCCTGACATGGGGCTATTGGTTTCTTTCAAAACCAACGCCCTGGCAACTCTTTGGTTATTATGGTTCCCTGGCTGGTTTGCTTTTTTTCTGGGGGCGGAATTCGTTATGGAAAAAACAAATGGCAATACTTTGCGCGGGAATTTGTCTGGTGACGGGATTAACCATGATGCGAACCGAACCGGACGCCGGATTTTTCGTGAATGTTCTTTGCGCCGGGCGTGATCCGGTCATTCATGTCCGGTTTTCGGGAGGTCGCAACTGGCTGATCGGCGCCGGTCGCCGCTTCCCGTCCGATCAGGGAGAAAAAATTATTCTACCGTACTTTCAGCAGAAGGGGATCAGGGCGCTGGACGGGATTCTGGTGCCGGGATCATATAAAAAACACTGGGGCGGTCTCATGACGATTCTCCGGGAACTCAGAGTCCAGACGGTTGTTTTTCCGCGAGATTTTCACGTCCCGGAGGAACTGTCCCGCTATTCAGATAAGTTTCGATACGTCAGAAGTGGGGAAACAATCCTGGAGCTTCCGGATCGTGAGAGTTTGATGATGGAGTGGGCCGGAAAAAAGGATAACGCCGTCTTTATCGAGGCAGGCCAGCAGAAGATATGTTTTGCGCCGTGCGGGCTTGACCCCTTGAGGATTTCAAGAATTTCTCCTCCTCCGGATATTTTAATCTTGCCGTTCGTAAAAAAGATCGCGCCGTGGAATGGTGTTGAGGAAGTTCGATTATGGGTACTTCCGGGAGCCGAAACGGAAGCGGCTCTTTTCCTTCAGAAACAGGCTGGCCAGCGCTATTTCCTGAATGAAAAAGGCGCTTTAAATATTCGTGTTTTTGAGACGGGATTTCTGGCGAAAAACCTGGTGAAAGTCTAGGAAAAACAGGGGATTTCTGATTGACCGGTATAGTGCCGCGTGCTATAGTACCAACTCAAATTTTCTCTAACCTGAAGATAATAAACCATTTATGAAATTTTCTTCAATTGTTGCCCTGATCATTCCGCTGTCTCTTGTCCTGGTGCCGGGACCTCGAGCGAACGCGGACTGGGTTTGGTCTCCGGAACGAGGCGAGTTTGTCAGTACGGACGAAGGCGGACAGGATGATTCCCAGGACGCGTTTGACCAGGCCTTGGACTATTTTCAGGAAAAAAAGCTGGACTCTGCGGCCGAAGGTTTTGAACTTATCCTCAAAAAATACCCCAAATCTATTGTTGCCCCTGAGGCCCAGTATCGGTTAGGTACGATTCATGAAGAAAAGGGCGATCTGGTCAAGGCGCACAAGGCTTATCAAAATCTCCTCAAGACGTATCCGCAAAGCGAGAGGTTTGAAGAAGTAGTCGAACGGGAATACGAGATTGGCTCCGCTTTTCTTTCCGGGGAAAAAGGGGTGTTGCTCGGACTGAAAATCAGGCCTTCCATTCCGATGGCGATCGATATTTTTAAAGGAATTGTGGAAGCGGCCCCCTTCAGCGCCTTTGGAGATAAGGCGCAGTTTCAGCTTGGGAACGCCTACATGAAATCAGGGCAGTATGACCCGGCCATGGAAGCTTTCCAGGAGGTCATCGACCAGTATCCGCAAAGCCCCCTGGTTCAGGACGCCCGGTTGCAGATGGCGGAAGCTTCTTACGCGAAATCACAAGTTGAAATCCGAGATCAAAGCGCGCTTGACGACGTGTCGCAACAGGTAGAGCGTTATCTCCAAAAATACGGGAGTTCGGCGGAGGCTGACCGGGCGACGCAGATTCGCCGTGAAGTCGATGAACGGAACGCCGAAAAGAATTACCGAATTGGCGCTTATTACGAAAAAGAAAATTATCTGGAAAGCGCCCTCATTTATTATCGCGATACGGTCAAGCGATACCCCGACACCGCGTGGGGACAAAAAGCCGCTGATAAACTGAAATCCCTCGAACAGCCCGTCACTTATCTCACCGCGAAGTCTGATGAAATTAAAACTGAAATCGCGAGACTGGAAGGGGAACTGGCGGCGATTGGAAAGAGTGATCCGCAAAAACAAAAAGACCTTGAGCGGGAAATCAAGGCGCTGAAGAAAAAGCTGGACGCGGTGGACGGGAGCAAGTCGGATGCCTTGCTTCGCCGGAAACAGGATTTGAAACGCCGGGAGCGGGAGTTGAAGGAAAAGTTTAAAGCGTTTGAACTCAAGAAGAAACGTTATCAAAACAACACGTCCCCCGATTTCCAGCGGGCCATGGATCGGTGGCTTGCTTCTCTGGAGGCCGAGCGGGACCTGATTTTGGAGGAGAAAGCGCGTCTTGCCGACTGGAGAGCCGAGCTGGGCGTGTCTTCGGAGCCTTTCTATCAGAATCTTCTGTCGTTCATGCAACCTCAATCACCCGTTGAAAAGGTTCGAGAAACAGGGGAAAAAGATCTTTACAAAATCTCCAAGGCGAAAAAGGACCTTTTTCTTGAGAAGGAGAAACTCTACAAGCGCTATGGTGAGCTCCAGGCGGATCTCGCTCCCCAGCTTACCGAGACGGGTGTTGAAATTAAGCGGCTTCGGGGTTCCGAGCGTCAGCGGATTTCCGAAAAACCTTCCGATCAACTGAGCGACAGGGAAAGGTCAATTAAGGCGCTTGATGAAAAGCTTGATGGGAAACTGGCGGAGTATGAGAAGATTTTCGGAAAGTTGGCCGAACAGGAACTTGAGGCGGTTCTCGCGCGTCAGGCGGGAGGCCAGACGGGGGCCCCCGTTCATTTCGATGTCGGCGGCGATGTGCAGGAAAAATCCATGGATGAATTGCTCGCGCTAAAAATGCACCTGACCGAAAAGGTTCGGGCACAGCAGAACGTGGTGGATACTCTCTCCCATGCCTTTAACCGCGAATTGGCGCTTCAGGAACAGCGGGAAATTTTAAAATCACTGGACGCGCGGGATGATGCCGATCTCAAAAAACTTCGCAAGCAGATAAAATCCGTCGAAAAAGATATCCGGCAGAGGTATCAGGATATTCAGGATCGTCACGAAAAGAAGAAACAGCTCCTGGATGAACTGGATCAGGTCCTGAACGGGGATCGTCACACAACTTTTCGGAAGACGAAAAACGCGGTGACGGGAGTGGCGTACCTCGCGCGTTCCTTTGTTTTCGGGCTTCCGAATCGGGATGAGCAATTAAATCGACAGGCCAAGCGAAGTTCCCAGCAGAAGGTTAAGGAGCTTCAGCAGGCCGTTGAACTGGAGAGTCTGGTGATTGAAGCCCAGAGTATTGAACTCGCGCGGCTTGAGAAACAGCATGAGATTTTGACGGCAAAAGCGTCACTGGCCGGCGGATATAAGTTCCGGAGTTCGTTGGTCAAGGTGCCGTATGAGTATATCGATGAGGCCGTGCATAACGCCAGACGCATTCTTCCCTCCAGGGAACGCAGGGATACCTTGCTGAATCGTCTTGATTCGCAGAGCCGTGAACTTGAAGCGGCAAAAAAGCAGATTGAGCGGGTGGATTCGGAAATTCGTTCAAGATCGTCGACCGTGGCGGCAACGGCGGCCGAGCCGGATCAAGCTTCGGTTGAAGATCGGGAGAAGATGCTTCGGGAAGAGATACAGCGGCTTTTTGAGCAATTGGAGGTCCAGTACAGTATTTATGCTGAAGAGCAGGGGATCCTTTCCGCGGACTACCGCGACAAACTGGAAAAAGAGATGGATGCTCCCGGCGCGGAAAAAGAAAGAGTAAAGCGGTATAAGGAATTTCGAGGGATTGAAAATTCTTTGGTGAAATTGATTGGAGAAGAACTCAAGATCGAATCGGAAGAAAAAGAAGTCCTGCAGAAAAGAATACAGGAGGCGGACAAGATTCTTCCCGGGGTGACTTCGAAAGCGATGACGCAAGAAATCCTGGACGAAAAAAAACGCGCGGAACAGCGCATCTCGGATCTGGACACTCGCCATGATTTTCTTATGAAGGAGCAACAACGTTATCAAAAGAAGGATTTATAGGAGCGGTCATATGACATTTGCAAAACGGTTTATATGGATTTTTTTGGCAGGCGTGATCATCGTCCCTTTGTTTGGGGGGTGCGGTTACACGACCAAGACGGTGCTTCCGCGCGACATCAAAACCATCTATGTCGAAACGGTTAAAAATAAAATCCCGATCCTGGAGATGCGCTCTTATCAGCAGGGCCTCGAAATGGATATCACGAATGCCGTGATCGCCCGGCTCCAAATAGACGGAAATCTTCGCGTGGCGCCTGAGGGGCAAGCCGATTCTATCCTGCAGATGGATCTGAAGAGATACGAGCAGGAAGGTCTTCGTTTTACCCAACTTGAATCCGTCGAAGAATATCGCATGTTTATCGTTATGCATCTTAGACTGGTGGATGCCAAAACGAACGAGATTATCTGGGAAGAGCCTGATTTTTCGGGTGCCAGAGAATATTACGTGACGGATANNAACAAGCCGTTGACAAGCTGGCGAAGAACATTGTGGATCGTATCGTTGAAGACTGGTGACGCCGTCTTCTCTTCACCAGTATTCTCTCGCCAATGATTTTCCATTTCACCTCCCGAAGAGGGCCGCGATGACAAGCCGTTTTTTTTTGATTATCGGAGATCCTTTCCTTCGTTCCCAAAAGATCAAATCGATCGTTTCCGACCTTGAAAAAAAGGCCAAGGGATCTTTCGATCATCAAACGTATCGCCTCGCTGACACCCCGCTGGACAGCATCCTTTCTAATGCCAGGACGTTACCCTTTCTCGCTTCGGGGCAGATTTTTTATATTCAAGTCGCTGAAAAATTAACCCAGGGAGAAATGGAGATTCTCAAGCGTTACGCCATGAGCCCTGACGAAAAGACCTGTCTTATTTTCGAAATCGATTCCTCGGAGGGACACTCCGAACTTATCAACCTAGCGAAAAGTCGAGGGAAAGTGGTTCGTCTCGCGAAGGAAGAAGCTCGGTCGCTGGCGCAGAACTATTTACAGCAAAAACTAGCGAGATTCAAAAAGACCATCACTCCGGGGGCCAGGCAACGGATTCTGGAAATGTGCGGTGACGCGATTGTGTTTCTCGACACCATGCTTGACCGGATCTTACAGTATTCGGGAGAGGCGCAATTAATAGATGAAAACATGGTTTGTTTGTTCGAAGAAAACTGGCGTGGGGTTAATGTTTTCCAGCTTGCGGATGCGATTTTGGAGCGTGATCGTGGGAAGGCGAGGCAGACGTTTCATGAACTTCTGGAAAATTCCGAATCGGAACCGCGCTTTTTGATCGGAATCATTCACTGGCAATATCGCCAATTGTGGCAGGGGGCTGTGCTTCGGGAGGCAGGGACGAGCGAAGCGGAAATTCTTGAGAAGGTCAAAGTCCCGTTGTTTAAGAAAGGGCCTTTTATGTCCGCGATCAACCGGTACGGGGTGGCTAGACTGGAAGCCGCTCTGGAGGCTTTGCATCAACTCGACAGAAAAACAAAGACAGGACTGGCTCACCCCGTCTCGGGGACTGAAACCTGGATTATGGAATTTGTGTCGTGATCGGAAACTTACTTTTTCGCGGAAAGCTTCGTGACAAATTTCGTAACACGCGATTTTCGCCGGTCGGCTCGGCCGCGGGGAATGACGCCTTTGGTAACCGCGCGGTCATAGCGGGAAATAAGCTCCTGGGCGACAGCCGCCGCCTTATCCGCGCTCGCGGTGAGTTGAACCAGTTTTTTGGAAAGAGTTTTAATTTCCGAAAGAACGGCTTGGTTTCTGGCTCGTTTGCGCGCGTCACTGCGAATTCGTTTTGCTGCTGAATCTATATTAGGCATGACTATGTCCTCTTCTGTTGAAAAAAGTGGCGACAATGTAACACGTGGACCTCATCCTGTCAACGAAGTTCCGAAGGCGGGATTTGGGAAAAAAAGTCTGGTCAGGGCGGCCGTCCTCGTGAGCGCCATGACCCTGCTCGGACGTGTCCTGGGATTGATCCGTGACATTTTAAGCGCCAAAACTTTCGGGACGCGGTGGCAGTGGGACGCTTTTATTTACGCGTTCATGATCCCCAATTTGTTTCGGCGAATCGTGGGGGAGGGCGGTCTCACGAGCGCGTTTATTCCGGTTTATAACGAGACGAAAACAAAACAGGGAGTCGCGGAGGCTTTTCGGTTTGCCAATGTGACGCTCTGTTTTCTCGCCTGCGCTCTTCTGGTTTTTGTGATCGCTGTCCAGGGACTCATTACGGCGATTTTGGCCGCGGGGCATTATTCCGAGATGCTGACTTTGACGCTGAATCTTCTCCGGATACTTTTCCCATATCTGTGGTTTCTCTCCCTTTACGCTCTTGGCATGGGGATTCTCAATAGCCACGGCCACTTTTTGGCGCCTTCCCTGGGCTCCGTGATTCTTGACGGGGTCTGGATTTTCGCGATCCTTTGGGTCCCTTCGTGGGTCGGAACGGATTACGCGGACAGGATACGATGGTTGACCTACACACTCCTTTTCGCGGGTTTCCTGCATGTCGCGGTGGAAATTCCTCCGCTCTGGAAGATTGGGTTTCGCTTTAAATTTATTTGGGATCTTGCCCATGAGGGGCTCAAGAAAACCTGGAAATTGCTTTTGCCGGTTGTCATGAGCTTCGCGGTGGTTCAGATTAATATTACGGTGGACGCGACGCTTGGGCTTGTGATCGGTCCCGGCGCCAACTCAAGTCTCTGGTACGGGAATCGGTTGATGCAGTTTCCGCTCGGAATCTTCGCGCTTGCCATGGGGACGGCTTTGCTTCCGATGTTGAGCCAGCAGATTGCCAGCGGAGAACGGGAGGCGGCCAAGCGGTCGCTTTCATTCGCCCTGAGGAGTGTTTTTTTTATCATCATTCCATCCTCGGTCGGATTGATTGTTTTTCGCGAGGAAATCATCCGGTTTCTCTTTGAACGGGGAGAATTTGATCCGGTTTCAACGGCCCGAAGCGCCGCGGTCCTTCTGGGTTACACGATTGGGCTTTTTGCCTATTCGGGACAAAAGATCATGGCCGCCGGTTATTACGCGGCTCACGACACGAAAACGCCCATGCGCACCGCTCTCGTTTCTCTCTTTTTGAACATAGTCCTTAATTTAATTCTCATGATCCCACTCAAAGAAGCAGGGCTCGCCCTCGCGACTTCGATTTCGGGAATAGTCCAGTTCGGGCAGTTAATCTATTATTATCCGAAAAAAGTCGGGGAATTTCCGTTTCGGGAAATTGCCCGCTCCTTTTTTCGAATTTTACTCGCGNNGCGGGAATCTGCTACGCTAGCCTCGCGGGCCTTCGTTCCGTTGTCCCGGGGACCGATACTCTGGCCCAGGGTATTCAGGTGCTGGGCAGTATTCTGATCGCGATCATTTCGTATCTCGCGCTTTGTTTTCTGTTCCGTGTTCCCGAGATCCATGAGGCGGTCGAATGGATCCGAAAAAAAAGAAAGCGAAAATAGCGCGGGCCCGGGCGGGTGTGGCCGCGATCGCTCAGCCGCGCGTGTTGAGTTGTGAGTCGCGATAACCAGTTGCCAGAGGGGCATGATGCCGAAGAAAACATCAGCTGAACCGCTTCGCGAAATGGTGGAAAAAATTCCTTCGACGCCGGGCGTCTATCTGATGAAGGATCGTTCCGGCGAGATTCTCTATGTCGGGAAGGCAAAATCACTTCACAAACGCGTCCGCTCCTACCTTTCTGTTTCTCCGGCCCTTCCCAAAATCAAAGTCATGATGTCGAAGGTTTGTCTGATTGATCACATCGAAACGCCGAGCGAAGTCGATGCTCTTTTGCTTGAAGCCCAGTTAATCAAAAAATACCGTCCGCGCTACAACAAAGAACTTAAGGATGACAAAAGCTATCCGCTCCTTAAAATCACGGGAGACGAGTTCCCGCGATTGACGATCACCCGGCAAAAGGGGGACCGGAAGGCCCTTTATTACGGACCTTATACCGATTCCAAACTCCTTCGGCAGGCTGTGGCGTTGATCCATAATCTTTTCCCGATCCGGAAGTGTCAGGCGTTGCCGAAGAGCGCCTGTCTTTATTATCACATCCGCCAATGCCTTGCCCCTTGCGTCCACCCTGAAGTGAAGCGGGATTATGACCGCCTGATCCGTGAAGTGAGACATTTTCTGGGGGGAGGAAAGCGAAGTTTTCTTGAATATTTGACCGATCGGATGAAGCGGGCAAGCCACGAACTCAGGTTTGAGGACGCGCAGTTTTTTAAAGAGCAGATCGTCGCGCTCGGTCAGCTTAAAAGGAAAAGATTCTTCCCGGGGAGAAAGGAAGAGGGNNTAGGGGGCCGGACTTTCAGCCACGATGGATCTGAAACGCGCTCTGAAGATGGCCGTCTGTCCCGCGAAAATCGTTTGCTTCGACGTTTCCAATATCCAGGGGGATGAGTCGGTCGCTTCCAAAGTCAGTTTTTTCCGGGAACTTCCCGACAAAATACATTATCGGCGGTACAAGATACGGGATGTGACGGGCATAAATGATTATGCCATGATCCGGGAAGCTCTTGGCCGGATGTTACGCGGCATCAGGGAGGGACGTGAGTCTTTTATTCCCGATCTGATCATGATTGACGGAGGGCGAGGTCATCTTAATACCGCTCTCAAGGTGCTTCGGGAGGAAGGTATGGAAAGAATCGAGATGATCGCGATCGCCGAAAGGTTCGAACACGTGTTCAGCCCCAAGTTTCGGGAACCGATTATATTTCCCGCGGGGACCCCGGTTCTGCACCTGCTTGAAAAAGTTCGCGACGAGGCTCACCGTTTTGCGATCACTTACCACCGTTCACTCAAGTCGAAAAAGCTCGAGAGCTCCCTCCTGGATCAGATTGATGGGGTGGGAGCCAGGCGGAAGCGAATCCTCCTGAAATCGTTTGACACTCTGGAGGATTTGAAACGGGCCAATCTTGAGCGGCTTCGGGGAATTCAGGGGATCGATTCTGTCACGGCACAAAAGATTTTCGATTTCTTCCATCCTCGCTAAATTCCCGCGCGGAATTTCAAATGCCAAATCTCAAATGTCGGGAGTTGTGCTACAATACCCGCCTTATGACTCATCCGTTTCTTGAACTTTGTAAAAAAAGGGTCATGGTGCTTGATGGCGCCATGGGCACCAATCTCCAAAAACAGTTTCTCACGCCACAGGATTTTGGCGGCAAGGACGGTTGCAACGAGTACCTTGTCATTACGAAGCCCGAATCCGTCCGTAAGGTTCACGAAGACTTTCTCGCGGTCGGTTGTGATGCCATCGAGACGAACAGCTTTGGCTCAAATCGGATTGTTCTTTCCGATTACGGGCTTGAGGCCCGTGCTTATGAGCTTAACGAAAAAGCCGCTCAGATTGCCCGGGAAGCCGCGAGAAAATATTCTACTCCGGAGCATCCCCGGTTTGTCCTCGGGTCCATCGGGCCCGGGACCAAGCTCCCATCCCTGGGGCACATCACTTTTGATGATCTGAAGGACGCGACCCGAGAGCAGATCAAGGGGCTGATGGCCGGAGGAGTTGACGGACTGATTATCGAGACCTGCCAGGATTTGCTCCAAATCAAGGCCGCGGTGATCGCGGCTGAGGAGTGTTTTGCCGAAGCCGGCCGTCGCCTCCCCATCATTACCCAGGTTACGGTTGAATCGGCGGGGACCATGTTGTTGGGCTCCGAGCTTGCCGCGGCTATCACCACGCTTGAAATGTTTCCCGTGGACGTGATCGGGATGAATTGCGCCACGGGTCCGGCGGAAATGGTTGAGCATGTCCGAACCCTCTGCGAAAGTTCAAGGAAACTGATTTCAGTGCTTCCGAACGCCGGCCTACCGGAAAATATTGACGGGATGGCTTGTTATCGTTTAACCCCGAAAGAATTCGCCGATTATCAGGAGCGGTTTGTGAAGGAGTTTGGCGTGTCGATCGTTGGGGGATGCTGTGGGACAACCCCCGAGCATCTGGCCGCCGTTGTGGCGCGGGTTAAGGGGATTCAGCCTAGGGAGCGTCATCCTGTCCATGAACCTGCCTGCGCGTCCTTATACAACCGAGTTGCCTATCACCAGGTTCCGGCGCCGCTTCTTGTTGGAGAACAGACAAACGCGAATGGCAGTCGTCGGTTTAAACAAATTCTTGAGCGTGACGATTATGACGGGTTGNNGATCGGCAGGGAGGCCGTCAGGGAAGGCGCCCATGTCGTCGACCTTTGTGTTGCCTTTACCGGACGGGATGAAAAGAAAGACATGGCGGAAGCTGTTTCGCGTTTTAACCAGCACGTGACCGCGCCCCTTATGATTGATTCGACGGAACCGCAGGTGCTGGAAGAGGCCCTTAAACGGATTTCCGGAAAGCCCATTATCAACTCAATCAATCTGGAGGATGGAGAAGACCGTCTGGCGACGATCTGTTTACTCGCGAAAAAATACGGAGCCGCCGTGGTTGCGCTTGTGATCGATGAGAAAGGAATGGCCCGCAGTCGCGGCGAGAAACTTGCGGTGGCGAAGCGTATTTTTGACCTTGCCGTCAAAAAACACGGGATTTTTCCGGAAGATATTTTTTTTGACGCGCTGACTTTCACGATCGGAAGCGGGGATGAAAACTCCCGAAATGCGGCGGTTGAAACTCTGGAAGCCATCAAGCTTATTAAAAAAGAA
The DNA here is from genome assembly GCA_002329545.1 of Candidatus Omnitrophica bacterium UBA1443. Lineage (GTDB taxonomy): Bacteria > Omnitrophota > Omnitrophia > Omnitrophales > Aquincolibacteriaceae > UBA1443. The sequence continues at coordinate 8,329 of DCTJ01000071.1, read as the reverse complement.
CTGCCCGGGGCGCGCACAATTCTTGGCGTGAGTAACGTGTCGTTTGGGCTTTCGCCCCAGGCGCGAAAAATCCTCAACAGCGTGTTTCTCCACGAGGCCTTGTCGGCGGGACTGGATGCCGCGATCGTTCACGCGGAAAGAATACGGCCCATTGCAAAGCTCGAAGCTTCAGATATCGAGGTTTCAAAAAATCTTATCTATAACCGATGGGTGGATGAGCGGGATCCTCTCGAAGTTTTCATAAAGCATTTTGAAACCCGGCTCAGTCCTGAAGAGCAGAAGGCGCGGGAACCATCCGGGGAATCGAAACTGTCGAAAGGGCCGGTTGAAGACAGGCTGAAGGCGTTTGTGATTGATGGGATGAAAGACGGGCTTGAAGCGGCTTTGGACGAGGCCCTGAAAAAATACAGGCCACTCGAAATTATCAACCAAATTCTTTTGGAAGGGATGAAAGTAGTCGGAGAGAATTTTGGCGCCGGAAAAATGCAACTTCCTTTTGTGCTTCGTTCCGCGGAAATTATGAAGCGGGCGGTATCCTATCTCGAGCGGTTCATGGAAAAAAAAGAGGGTTCCGAGAGGGGGAAGATTGTGCTCGCGACGGTCAAGGGGGATGTTCATGACATCGGGAAAAACCTCGTCGACATCATCCTTTCCAATAACGGATACAAGGTTATCAATCTTGGAATTAAGCAGCCGATCGACGCTATTCTGAAGGCGGCTGAGGAACACAAGGCGGACGCTATCGGACTTTCGGGTTTGCTCGTAAAATCCACGCACATCATGAAAGAAAACCTGGAGGAAATGAATTACAGGAACATTACAACACCCGTGATTTTGGGAGGAGCGGCGCTGACGGAGCGGTACGTCTGCGAGGATCTGGCCCGCCTGTACCGGGGAAGCGTTTTTTATGGGAAGGATGCGTTCACGGCCCTCAAGATCATGGAAAAGGTCAAGGCGCCCGACCCGGAGGCTGAACGGATTGAGGAGG
>DCTJ01000071.1:0-7330 GCA_002329545.1 Candidatus Omnitrophica bacterium UBA1443 | reverse complement strand
ACGACAAAACGGGTGGAGCCGCCTCGTTCGCCCGCCGCGAATCGCCCGGGGGTTGAGACGGCGAAAAAACGCGTCAGTTTTGTGCGCCATGACAACGTCATTCCCCGGCCGCCTTTTATGGGCTATCGCGTTTTGAAAAATGTCCGGTTGCAGGATGTCTTTCCCTGGATCAACAAAAAGTCGCTTTATACGGTTCAGTGGCAGTTNNAAGGGGATCGCACCGAGCGGATGTTCGACCTTTTTCTGGAGGAGAACGTGGAGCCTGTTTTTGAGCGTTTTACCCAGCAATGTATTCGGGAAAAGATCCTTGAGCCCAAAGTTTTATACGGCTATTTCCCTTGCTGTTCGGAAGGGGATGATTTGATTATTCTGGACGAGAGCGGAAAAATTGAGCGAACCCGCTTTCATTTTCCGCGGCAGAAGCGGGATCCTTACCTTTGCATTGCTGATTTTTTTCGCTCCAAAGCCTCGGGACTGACGGATGTAGTTGGGTTTATGGTGGTCACGGTGGGGCATCGTATTCGTGAGGTGGAGGAAAAGGCTTTCAAAGGTCACCGTTACCAGGAATACCTTTATCTCCATGGTCTTTCCGTCGTGACGACCGAGGCGTTGGCGGAATATTCTCACGCGATGATTCGCAGAGAACTCAAAATTCATCTTCAAGACAAAAATACCAAATGGGAAATTTTCAGGCAGGGGTATCAGGGATCACGGTACAGTTTCGGATATCCGGCATGTCCCCATCTGGAGGGACAGCGAAAACTTTTCAGTTTGTTCCCGGCGGAAAAAATCGGGGTCAGCCTGTCTGAAACTCTTCAAATGGTACCGGAACAATCAACCTCGGCGATCATTGTTCACCATCCCCAGGCGAAATACTTCAGCGTTTAACTTCGTGACACGCGCCAAATGAAATGTTCCGCGAGAAGGGTCCTTTTCTACAAGACTTGTGATGCGGGATACGCGAGCTGATCAGCGTTTTGCCGCGGCGAGCTTGTCGGCAAGACGGCGGTATTCCGACCAGATGGCCTCGGGAAGGCTTGAGCCAAAGCTCTGGAAATACTTTTCAATCTCGGCAAGTTCCTGGGTCCATTCCCCGGGGTTGACCTCGAAAAGTTTTTCTGTGTGTTCCGGCGAGATGGCCAGCCCCGAAAGGTCGAGGTCCTTGGAAAAGGGAACGAGGCCAAGAGGCGTCTCTTTCGCGTCGACATGCCCGTGGACCCGATCCATGATCCACTTTAACACCCGAATATTGTCCCCGAAACCCGGCCAGATGTATTGACCGTGTTCGTCTGTTCGGAACCAGTTAATGGAATAAATTTTAGGTGGTTGTTTAAGTCTGCGGCCAATGTCCAGCCAGTGCGCGAAATAATCTCCCATGTTGTAGCCGCAGAAGGGGAGCATGGCCATAGGATCGCGGCGGATTGCCCCGACGGTGAGCGAGGTGGCGGCGGCTGTAATTTCGGAGCCCATCCGGGTTCCGATGAAAACACCGTGTTGCCAATCAAAGGCCTCTGCCACTAGAGGGATCAGTTGCGCGCGTTTTCCACCGAAGAGGATGGCATCGATCGGCACCCCTTTCGGATTGTCGAATTCCTTGGACAAATTAGGACAGTTGTAGATTGAGGCGGTAAATCGAGAATTCGGATGGGCGCATTTTGTCGTCTTCGATTTATCCCAGCTGTCACCCCGCCAGTCCAGAAGCTGGGAGGGAATTTCGCCGTCAAGACCTTCCCACCAAGGTTCCTCGTTTTGGGTGTCAAGGCCGGTGTTGGTATAAAGGGTCGGGAAGAACTTGTTGTTTTTCAGGGTCTTGACCATGTTCGGATTTGTCTTGAGCGATGTCCCCGGCGCCACTCCAAAAAAACCGGCTTCCGGATTAATTGCGTAAAGACGACCGTCCGGTCCCACGTTGAGCCACGCGATATCGTCGCCGAGGGTCCAGATCTTGTACCCGGGAAGTGTTGACTGGAGCATGGCGAGATTTGTTTTGCCGCAGGCGGAAGGTAACGCGGCGGCGATATAACTGGTTTTCCCATGGGGGTCCTGGATTCCCATGACTAGCATGTGTTCGGCGAGCCAGCCCTCGCGTTTTCCGATGCAGGACGCGATACGTAAGGCAAAACATTTTTTGCCGAGCAGGGCATTGCCGCCGTAACCGGATCCGAAACTCTGAACGAGATTCTCCTGAGGGAAATGCATGATAAACCGACGTTCAGGGTTGAAATCACCTACCGAATGAAGACCGCGGACAAAGTCTTCGGACTTGCCGATGCGATCCAGTGCTTCTTTGCCCATCCGGGTCATCAGGCGCATGCTGATCGCGACGTAGGAATTATCCGTGATCTGGACACAGGCCCTGGCGTAAGGGGACTTGGGGTGTCCCATCATGTAGGGCATGACGTACATGGTTCGCCCCTTCATGCACCCGTCAAAAAGCTTTTTCATTTTCTCTTTGGCTTCCTTGGGGTCCATCCAGTTGTTGTTGGGGCCGGCGGTTAATTTGTCCGGATGACAAACAAAAGTGAGCTGTTCGGTGCGCGCGACATCATTGGGGTGTGAGCGGTGGAAATACGCGCCCGGCCAGTTTTTATCGGAAAGTGTCAGAAAGACGGGCTGACCGTTTATTTTTTCTTCTTTCATCCCGATCTCAAGGAGTTTTTTCGCCTCCTCTTCAGTTCCGTCGCACCAGTAAATTCTGGACGGTTTGGTTAATCGCGCCTGTTCTTCGACCCAATGTTCCAATGGTGTAGTCATGACTTCCTGCACGCCCTCCGATTAGTGACTTAAAATTCTTTGAAGTCTACAGATGAGAAAGCGTTTTGCAAAGAGAAAAAATATTTTTTCCTTGAGGCAAAGGCGGTTATCACGGAATTGAAACATGGAAGCGATCGTGACTTTGGAAAAACTGCGACGGAATCGTTTCGTTTCGATAGGGTAAAGACGGGTTCTTCGGCTCTTCATCAAAAAACGGGTGGGCGACGGGAGTTGAACCCGCGACCCCAAGATCCACAATCTTGTGCTCTAACCAACTGAGCTACGCCCACCACGTCAGGAGAGAGGATTATAGCCAAAAAAGTGTTTAATGAAAGGTATAAAACATTATAATGAGAATGTTTTGGACGTTCTTGAAACGCAACAGGGAGATTCCTCTTATGAAAGCGTTCCTTGTGGGTTTGTTGGTGATTCTTGGCGTGTCTCTTTTGGCCGGGCTTGGAGTGTTGCTTTTTCCCTTTCTGCTGGTGTTGGGGTTTGCGATCCGTATTCTGGTCCTCGTTTTGATCTGTCTTTTCTCAATCTGGCTTGTGGGAAAACTCGTTTTGATCTTGATCGAAGCTTTAAAACGAAAAGAACAGAAACCTGTCTGATCTTGCTATGGAAAAGTTGATGACGGCAAGACAGGTGGCGGAACTGTTGGAAGTCNNCTCCACCATTTATCACTGGGTGCATATCGGACTTATCCCTTATGTCAAACTTGGGAAATGTGTCCGGTTTAAGAAATCGGAGCTTTTTCGGTGGATTGATAAAAATCTACGAAAGGAACGCATCTCTTTCAAAAAGGCAGAAAGAGTTCTCCAGCAATATCCTTCTTCGCGACAAAAGGAGTTCCTCGAATTTAAATGAAATATAACTTTTCTGATTTTACGAACAAGATCGCTGAGTCGATACCTTCACGTCTCGAAATTCGGAGCCCCCTCCTCGTCGGATTGTTGCTTGTGCTTTGTCTCGGGATGAATGTGGCCGTGCGACTTTTACCGGCTCAGCTTTCCGGCCTAAGACAGCAGGCGGTGCGCAATATAACCAGTCAATATTTGGAGGAGCAAGCCCAACGGCATGAGCAAGAAGAAGCAAGAGCTCAGGTCATGGAAACGCTCATTAGTACGGAAGAGCAGATTAGAAAGCATTCACAGGACTTTGGCAGGAAGGTTCAGGAAGAGTTTCTCAAACTTAAAGATCCCTATCAAGATGAAACAGGATTGACTTATTTACTTGAAGTCGATCCTTACACCTTGGCGCGAAAGACGGAAAATTTGATTAAAACGGGAATGCTGGGGGATGGACTTAAACAGGGTGTCGAAGAGTATGATTCCCAAATACTGGCTCCCGATGGTCCACAGCATTTTTTCTTTCATCTCAATACTACGCTTTACAAACTGATCCGTTTTTTTGTTCCGAATCTTACGCTCCCAAGCTTTTTCTTTTTCATACCGGTGTTTTATTCGTTTATTTTTTTACTGGCTTTTTACCTGATCGTTCGAACTTATTTTTCGGATCTAACGGCATTTCTTTCAGTTTTTATGATGGGATTTTCTCCTATCGTGCTCCACCGAAGCTGCGCGGGATGGTATGACACGGACGCTCTGAACCTGATGTTTCCGCTTTTGGTTGTGGGGTGTTTAGCGGAAGCGCTTCGAGATCCCTCCCGGATTTTACGGCTCGTTTTCTATTCTGTTGCCGGCGGGATTGGAGCTGCTATCTATTTTTATCACTGGCTGGGAGCAGGATTTATCTTGGTGTTGATGGTTCTTTTTTTCTTGATACAGGTGGTTCTTCGAATTTTTGCGCGTCATGATCCGGCTCCATCCAGCTGGAAACCATATTTTTTTGCGGGGTTGATTTTTTTTATAACGGTGTCCTGGTTGGGAGAAATACTGACGGGAAAGAATATTTGGGGAACGTTGGGCGGAATGTTCGGGTCTTTTGTTTTACAAGCCAGATCTATACAAGATATTTGGCCAGAGACCTTTTGGACGGTTTCCGAACTTGCTCCCGCTTCATTACAGCAGATAGCCGAGCACATGTATGGCCCTTTCATTTTTTTTCCAACTTTGATTGTCTCCCTGACTGTGTTGGCTCGTGAAAGGAATACGGAACGGGGTAACTTTGTATGGATGATGTTCTGCTGGATGATTATCATGATCAAAATGTCGTTGGATGGTTATCGATTCATTTTGTTTCTTTCCGTGCCGATTTTTCTATTTTGGGCGGTTTTTTTCTTCGAATATCTCCCAGGTTGGTTTCGAAAATGGATGAATGGGTGGATTCGAGTAGTTGCTTTTTTAATCTATCTGGTGGTTTTTGTGTTTCTGATGAGAAATGTTTATGTGTCGGGGGAAGATCTGGCTCAACGCATTCGCCCCGATATGACGGATCCTTGGCAAAAGGCGCTAACCTATCTGGATCATCANNCATACACCCAAAGGCTCGATCCTTAACTCGTGGTGGGATTTTGGGAGCTGGTTCCTCTATTATGGAAAACGAGGAGTTATTTTTGATCCTCAAACGCAACGGGGTCCTAAAGCCTACTGGATGGCGCGTTTTTTATTAGAGAAGGACGAAACAAAAGCGGTGAACATTCTGAAAATGTTGAATCACGGGAATTGTATTTTTTTTATGATGAAAAAGAGAATCCCCGACCCTTTTCTGCGAGTTAACGTGCTTGAAACATTGATTTCAGGGCAGAAGGCTACTGCTCGAGATGTTCTTAAAGGGTATGGATTTACAATGGATGAAATACGTGAAATTTTTGAAAAGCTCTATGCAAAACCCGGGCCGGCTTATTTTATTGTCGATCGTTCTTTGGTTGCCAAAATGATTCCGATCTCATTTCTGGGTAATTGGGATTTTAAGAAGTTTCTGCTCGACCAGAATAAAAAAAGACCAAGGGAGGAGGTGCTATCGAAGTTACAAGTTGCATTCGGGCTCGCCGAGGAGGATTATGAAAAACTTAGCGATACTTGGGCTAAACTTTTGAAGAACTTTGGGCGTCGTGAGGCTTTTTCAAGGAAGTTTGCATTTGCTTCGGATTCGGTTCAAGGACAAAAAGGAGAAGACCTTGTTCGTTTCGACAACGGGGTGGTTTTTAATGACCGGTCACTTGAGACACTTTACTATTCAAGCATTGACTCCAGATTTTTAATCCCGAAACGAGCGGTTGTTTGGCGAGACGGTGTTCGAATTGAATCTCTGGGTGACAAAAAGGAAAGCCGCCAATCGGTATTGATCTCGATACGGGGAGATAAGTTTATGTCGGTGATTGGAAGTGACGAGCTTATTGATTCAATGTTTGTGAAATTGTATTTTCTGGGTGGGGCGGGAGTTGAGGATTTTAAACCATTTTATATGGATGATGAAAATAATATATATGTCTATCAAGTTGATTGGAGTGAGTTGTGAGCTCAGAAATTATCTTATTTGTTGAGGCTGATTTGTCGTAATATATACGGTAGAATCGGTAGCCTGAGCGAGATTTATCCAATTGGGACGGCAAACCAAAAGGGAGTGGGGAGGTGGCTCATGACAGAACCTCAAAGGCACAAGCTTGTCGCGAGCGGGGCGGTGATCGCGGTAGCCGGATTTGTGCTCTACCTTGCAGTTTTCGGAATGCGTGCCCTTGATCCTAAAGGGCTGGTTTTGATGGTAGTGTTCTTTTCGGTTGTGGCTAAAATATCGACCGTTAAACACGTGCGTAATCCGATGCTTTAGTGCTTTGCTTTTAGTCTAATGCGTCGCCGGTTTTTTTCTCTGACGGCATAAAGGGCAGGAAATGATGCCCCTCACATGTATCGGACTGATAGCAGGTTCATTACGCCGTGGTTTCGAAAGATAAATTGATTTCTAGAGAGTCACGTTTTAATAATGAAGAAAGATGAGCATGAATTGACGGTCTGTTTCCGTTCGATTACACTACTGTAACTATGAAGGAAGAAATTCTCGCCCTTAAGCAAACCCTCAAAGATCTCAAGGATAAGCTCCAAGAGATAAGGGGGTATCTTTGACCTCGCTCGCCAGGAGCAGGAGGTCGAATCGATTAATCAGAAAATGGCGGCTTCTGATTTCTGGGATCGCCCGCAGGAAGCCCAGGCTACCGTTGAGCGCCTGAAAGTTCTTAAGCGTGTCGTTGCATCATGGCAGGAGGCGGATCGTTCCTGCCTGGATCTTGCCGAACTGCTTGATATGGTAGACGAACACCAGGCTGATTCGCTCCGGGAACTTGTCGGGGATGTCCAGAAGGTTAAAAAGCAGGTCGAGGATCTTGAATTCCAGCGGCTTTTTACGGATCCTTTTGATCCGAATAATGCCATCATCAGCATCAATGCGGGGGCTGGAGGAACGGAAGCTTGTGACTGGGCTCAGATGCTTTTCAGGATGTATACCCGCTATTGCGAGCAACATGATTATTCGGTCCAGATGATTGATATGATGCAGGGAGATGAGGCGGGGATCAAGAATGCGACTTTTATTGCCCAAGGGCCCTATGCCTATGGGTACCTGAAGGCCGAATGCGGAATCCACCGTCTGGTGCGGATTTCACCCTTTGACTCAAATAAAC